>CAZFQD010000001.1:0-52571 GCA_964520885.1 uncultured Oscillospiraceae bacterium
AGAAAAATAATCTAATTACCCCCTTTATGAAGATAAATAGATTATACGTGAAAAAATGACATATACAGCAGAAGAATATGATATTGCAGTTATTGGAGCAGGGCATGCAGGTATTGAAGCCGCCCTTTGTTGTGCACGGCTCAATCTAAAAACTATACTTTTTACCATTAACTTAGATGCAGTAGGCAATATGCCTTGCAATCCATCAATAGGCGGCACTGCTAAGGGGCATTTAGTTTTTGAAATAGATGCTTTGGGTGGGCAAATGGGCAAAGTGGCAGATAAAACTTTTATTCAATCAAGAATGCTAAATAAAGGTAAAGGTCCTGCTGTTCACAGCCTTAGAGTTCAGTCGGACAGGAGAGCCTATCAAGTTCTTATGAAGCATATCATTGAATTGCAAGAAAACCTTGATTTAAAGCAAGCGGAAATAATAGATATTGGTGTTAAAAATGGCAAAGTAACCTCGGTTACTACTCATATTGGAGCAGTTCATAAGGCAAAAGCAGTAATTATTTGCTCCGGAACATATTTAAAAGGCAAAATAATTGTTGGCGATTATGCTTATAGTGGCGGACCTGATGGAATGTTTCCTGCAAATAGCCTTTCGGATAAATTAAAGGATTTGGATATTGAACTTTTAAGATTTAAAACAGGAACACCTGCAAGAGTTTTAAAAAGCAGTATTGACTTTTCTCAAATGGAGGAACAAAAGGGAGATGATATTATTGTCCCATTTTCATCTGATACTGAGAATTTAGGACAAAACAAGGTTTCTTGTTATCTAACATATACTAATTTGCAAACTCATAAAATAATTAAAGATAATTTGCACCGCTCCCCACTTTTTGGTGGGAAAATTGAGGGTGTTGGACCACGATATTGCCCAAGTATTGAAGATAAGGTTGTTCGTTTTGCCGATAAGCAAAGGCATCAACTTTTTATAGAGCCTATGGGTTTAAACACTGAAGAAATGTATGTTCAAGGTATGTCCTCGTCCTTGCCTGAGGATGTTCAACTTTTAATGCTTCGCTCAATTAAAGGTTTGCAAAAAGTAAAAATTATGCGTAATGCCTATGCTATTGAATATGACTGCGTAAATCCATTAGAGCTATTGCCAACTTTGGAATTTAAAAAAACCAAAGGGCTTTATGGTGCAGGGCAATTTAATGGCACAAGCGGATATGAAGAGGCGGCGGCACAAGGCTTAGTTGCAGGAATAAATGCCTCATTAAAACTAAAAAACAAAGAGCCTCTAATTTTAGATAGAAGTAGTTCTTATATTGGTATGCTAATTGATGATTTAGTTACAAAGGGAACAAATGAACCTTACAGAGTTATGACCTCACGAAGTGAATATCGCCTTATATTAAGGCAAGATAATGCCGACGCAAGGCTTACTCCAAAGGGCTATGAAATAGGGCTAATTTCAAAAGAGAGATATGAAAAGTTTTTACAAAAGCAAAAGTTAATAGAAAATGAAATAAGCAGAGCCGAAAAAGAGAATATACCTCCGACAAAAAAGTTAAATGAAATATTAATTGACAATGAAACTCAGGAATTATCAACAGGGGCAAAACTTGCCGATTTAATAAGGCGACCACAATTAAACTATGAAAAATTATCTGAGATAGATAAAAAAAGGCCAAATCTAAAAAGCGAAATTTTTGAGAGTGCAGAAATAGCAATAAAATATGAGGGCTATATAAAAAGACAACTAATTCAAATTGAACAATTCAAAAAAATTGAGCAAAGAGAATTGCCAAAGGAAATAGATTATTCAAAAATAAAAGGGCTAAGAATTGAGGCAGGACAAAAATTAAACAAAATCAAGCCTTTAAATTTAGGTCAAGCCTCACGAATTTCGGGAGTAAGCCCTGCCGATATTTCTGTTTTGCTTATTTACTTAGAGCAGAATAAGTGATATAATTAAGATATATTTAGTTAAATGGGGGATGATTATGAAAATTAATAAAAAACTAATAAAAATAGTGTCAATTAATTTACTTACCCTTGTTTTTATATTTAGCAATATTTTTGCATCCTTTGTTATTGTTTCAGGAGAACAGGTAACGGTTAATGAAGTTATAAATATGATTGACCAATTGCCAAATACTTACTCAGGGTTGCCATTAGTAAATGGTGAAATAGATGAGATTACTTATTCAACAAATGCTTTGCCGTTTATAAAAGATACTTCTGTTGCTTTTGAGGGAATTAATCCAATTAAGATTACCTCTGAGTCTGGTGGCAGTGATGAAACTACTTTCGGCAAAACATTTGCCTCTTCGCAAGATTTATCCGATTTAGATAATATTGAAATGTTGCTTTGGTTTTATGAACAAAATCCTGAATTATATTTAAGCAGTTTTAGAATTGACTTAGTAACATCAGCGGGTAATTATTTTTATAAGTATGTTGATGGTTCATATTGGAAAAGATGCCCCGGTGCATCAAGAATAAGATATAATATATCAGAATTTAAGATATATGGAAATCCGGATTTATCTAATATCAATAGTTTTAACTTGCGGATAAAAGGCGTTGACTATATGGTTGAGAGTTTAGGGCTTTTTTCCGTAACCTACAATGCAAGGAGCACCCCAAAAGTAATACTTACCTTTGATGACGGATGGCAAGATAATTATGATAATGCTTTTCCTATTTTAGAAGCACAAGGTTTTAAAGGGGTATCTTATGCTGTAAGTGATTTCGTTCAAGGAAACGACCCTAATTATATGAGAAAACCAACCCTTGACATTCTTTACAATGCAGGCTGGGATATATCAAATCACTCAAAGCACCATGAAAATTATAAGATAACCCCCGGAGCAAATGCGGAATATATGGGGACAAGCTACAAAACTTGTCTTGACTTTCTTTTAGATTGTGGCTATGAGAGAAGTGCAAGATATGTTTGTTATCCGGATGGTAGTTTTGATGATGAATTAATTCCATATTTAAAGGATATAGGTATAGTTTCTGCAAGAACCACAAGAATTGGCTATAATGCAGAGCCTTATACTGATTTGTACAAATTAAAACAGTATACAATTGGAGCTGTCACAACCTTTGGAGTTGACAATTCTTCTAATGATATTAAAGCCTGTATTGACCGTGCAATTGCTTCGGGGCAAACTATGTCAGTAATGATGCACCGAGTTTCGCTTGATAACCAAATGAATATCTCAGGAGATAGCACTAATTCTATAAAAACATCTGTAACTATGTTAACTCAAGTTGTTCAATATTTAAAAGATACAGGTGTTAAAGTTTGCACAATGAGTGAGTGGTATGATGAGCTACCCTCTATAAAAACATTAACTCTTTTTGATAAATATGATGTATATAATGCAAAAACAGCATATGACCAACTATATTCAGAGCAAAAAGCATTAGTTACAAATTATAAAAACCTTACCGACGCTATAATTAAAATAGAACAGCTTCAAGGTGAAGCATTGCAACAAGTTATTGATGAAATTTTTGCTTTGCCTTTAGTAGAAAACTTAACATTAACTGATAAATCGGCGATTATTAAAACAAGACAATATTATGAATTGTTAACGCAACAACAAAAGGAATTAGTTACTAATTATTCTATTCTTGTTGATGCCGAACAAGCAATTTATTATCTTGAAATAAATACTATTATAGAAAAAATAGATTTTTTGCCAAGTGTAGAAAATTTAGTTCTTTCGGATAAAACAAGAATAGCATCAATAAGAGAAAATTATAACAATTTAACTACCGAGCAAAAATTACTTGTAACAAATTATGATAAGCTTACAAGTTTAGAAGCTAAAATATTAATTCTTGAGGATAATGCAGTTTTTGAAATAATTGATTTAATTTATGCTTTGCCGGACATTCAATATTTGGTTCTTGAAGACAGAGCATTCGTAGAAGAAGCAAGGGCAAAATATAATATATTAGATGATATTTTAAAAGTTCGTATTAGCAATTACGAAACACTTCAAAAAGCAGAATTATCAATTGATAATCTTTTAGCAGAGCAAGTTGTTGATAAAATTAACGCATTACCAATTAACAATTCAGGTATAACTTTAATAAATGGGAAATTAGATGATATTACTTATTCAACTAACACCTCGCAAATTATTAAAGACACTTCAGTTAGTTTTGAAGGAGCTTACCCTATTAAAATTACATCAGAAAGCGGGTCAAATATAACTCCAACTACATTTGGAAAAACATTTGAATTTTCAAAAGATTTATCAGATTTAACTAATATCGAAATGTTACTTTGGTTTTATGAACAAAATCCCGAATTATATTTAAGCAGTTTTAGAATTGACTTAGTAACATCAGCGGGCAATTATTTTTATAAGTATGTTGATGGTTCGTATTGGAAAAGATGTCCCGGTGCATCAAGAATAAGATATAATATTTCAGAATTTTTAACAGTTGGTTCTCCCGATTTGTCTAATATCAATAGTTTTAACATACGAATTAAAGGTGCTGAAGGTATGATTGAGAGTTTGGGGATTTTTTCAATAGACTACAATGCAAGTAGCTCTCCAAAGGTAATTTTAACATTTGATGACGGATGGCAAGATAATTATGATAATGCTTTTCCTATTTTAGAAGCACAAGGTTTTAAAGGGGTATCTTATGCTGTAAGTGATTTCGTTCAAGGAAACGACCCTAATTATATGAGAAAACCAACCCTTGACATTCTTTACAATGCAGGCTGGGATATATCAAATCACTCAAAGCACCATGAAAATTATAAGATAACCCCCGGAGCAAATGCGGAATATATGGGGACAAGCTACAAAACTTGTCTTGACTTTCTTTTAGATTGTGGCTATGAGAGAAGTGCACGATTTTTAAGTTATACCGATAGCAATTCAGATGACGAATTAATTCCATATTTAAAAGATATGGGAATTGTTTCGGCAAGAACAACAAGAATAGGATATAATACAGAGCCCCCGGTGGACTTATATAAATTAAAGCAGATTACAATTGGGGCTGATACAACCTTTGGAGTTGACAATTCTTCTAATGATATTAAAGCTTGTATTGACCTTGCTATAGCCTCAGGGCAAACGATGGCAATAATGATGCATCGAGTTTCGCTTGATAGCCAAATGAATGCACCCGATGATTCTTCAAATTCAATAAAAACCTCAGTAACTATGTTAACTCAAGTTGCACAGTATTTAAAAGATATAGGTGTTGAAGTTTGCACAATGAGTGATTGGTATAATGAATTAGAAACTACTGAAAAATTAACTCTTGCAAATAAAACAGAAGTGTCAGATGCAAGAGCTTCATATAATCAATTATCGCAAAGCCAAAAGGAATTTGTAACAAATTATAAAACTCTTTTAGTTGCCGAAACTATACTTTCACAATTATCTAATGAAGCCTTGCCAAAAGTAATTGATGAAATTTCGGCATTGCCTTCATTAGAAAACTTAAAGATAGAGCATAAATTTGCAATAGAAAAGGCAAGACAAGATTATGAATTTTTACCGTCAGAACAAAAGCCACTTGTTACAAACTATTCTAAACTTTTAGGAATAGAAAGCAAGTTTGAACAGCTTAATAATGCAGTAAATATTATTATTGGGTATGCCGACAATAATAACGCAAATTCATTGACCATTTCACAGTTATCAGCGGTTGGGGTAACCAAAGCTTATGAAGAAAATTTGGCAGAATACAAAACTGAAATAGAAAACTCAACAGAAATTTCAGTAAACACAATTTCAAAAATCCAAGCAATAATTGACACAGTAAATACTCCAATAATAACTATAAATTCTTATATAACTACCCAAACAAATCAAAATATTATAGTTACAGCTTCAACCAGTAAAGGAATACTAAATTCTTATAGTTATACTTTTACTAAAAATGGAAGTTTTGAATTTATTGCTACTTATAAAAATGAATATATTGTTAAAAAAACTGTTACAATTACAAATATAATTATTAAGGGCGATGTAACAGGTGATGGAATTGTAAATGCACTTGATTTATTACAGCTTAAAAAACATCTTTTAGGCCAAGTATCAATAACAGGCAGTAAGGCTTTAGCGGCAGATGTAACAGGTGATGGCAAAATAAACGCACTTGATTTGTTAAAACTTAAAAAATATCTTTTAGGTCAAGTTCAATTATGATGGGAGTGAAAAATATGAAAAAATTTATCTCTTTATTAGTATCACTTTTAGTCTTTGGTTCAACATTAATGTTACCATCCTTTGCAACCTCTAAAAGCACAGTTATTTCATTGGTTCCCACAAATACAACTGTTAGAATAGGCGATACTATTACAATTACAGGTAAATTTAATGGAAATGCAATGGTGGGAACATTTAATGTTTATGTAAAATACAATGTCACACAATTACAATATAAAAGTGTTGAGGGTATCTCACCTTCAATAAAAGCCGGCGAACTTGATGCTGTTAGTAGTAGTGGTAGCATACAACTTTTATACCTTGATGCTGATGGTGGCGAAACGGGTATACTATCTGCAAATGCTTTTAAGTTAACTTTTAAAGTGGTTGGCGGAAATGTTGGAGATACTATTTCTGTAAATACACAAGTTGATACAGTAGGCGATGTAAACGTAACTGAAGTGGAAACATCGGTAGTTGCTGCTACAATGAAAATAGCCGCACCACTTTCAACAAATAATTATCTAAGTAGTTTAAGCATAGATAACGGCACTCTTTCACCTTACTTTAAAAAAAGTGTAACTACTTATAATGTTTCTGTGCCGTTTACTGTTTCAAAGTTAAATGTAAATGCAAAAGCCGAGGACACTAATTCAAAAGTTTCTATAAATAACCCAACTCTTACACCTAATTCAACCACAAATATTACTGTGTTAGTTACTGCTCAAAATGGTGCTAAAAAAACTTATACAATTAAGGTGGCAAGAGCCAAAGACCCTAATTATCAGCAAAGTAGCAATAATTATCTTTCAAGTATAACAGTTAATCTTAGTATGCTTTCTCCAATTTTTAATAAAGATGTAACAAGTTATGTAGTTTGGTTGCCATATGAAACGGATAATATTGTGGTTGCAGGCACTGCCGAAAACAACAAAAGCACAGTAAGTGTTATCGGTGGTAGCAACTTAGAAGCGGGTAAAGATAATACTATTACACTTGTTTGCACAGCAGAAAATGGGGATGTTAAAACATACACCATAATTGCTAAAAGAGCGTCAGAAGATTTTAGCCAAACTCCAACGCCAACGGGAACTCCAACCTCTTTAGATATTGAAAAGATTAAAAATGAAATCTCAGTTGCACAAAAATCTCAAGTTAGCAAGACAGTAAATGTTGATTTAAGTAATAGCGGTTCAAAACTACTTGACAATTTATTTTTTAACCAACTTTCAAGTAGTAAAGATGTAATAGTAAATATAAATTTAGGTGGAGCAAAAATAGTATTTGAGGGCAAAGAAACAACAGTTCTATCAGAGCAAAAAACCTATGATTTTTCATATGTTAATAATAGCCAATATAAAGATATAATGATAAAAGATGTAGGTAGTGAAAACGATATATTTACATATTCATTTGCTTATCACGGAGACTTGCAAGGATTTGCAACATTTAATATTTACACTAATTTTGTTTCTGGCGATAAGGTTAATGTTTATAAGTATGATGCAGAAAAACCACAATATATTTTAATTGCCCAAAACATAACTGTTGGCACAGGTGGTGTGGTTACATACATTAATAACTCTTGCTCAGATTATTTAATTACAAAAAATACAATTGCAAATGCTTTAAAATCCGATGTTATTGCAAAACAGGTTTTGCAAAACACAAGTGATGATTTTTTATTAAATATAGTAATATTTGCTGTAATATGTGTATTAATTTTAGCATTAGGTATTTTTATTGGATATAATATTAAAGTCAATAGAACACAAAACAATATAATTTAATTGTTTTTATATTTTACCTTAGTTTTTCATATTCCCTCATTATTAAAAATATATTTTAAAAAAATTGAGCAAAGAGAATTATCAAAGGAAATAGATTATTCAAAAATCTAAGGGCTTAGAATTGAGGCAGGGCAAAAACTAAACAAAAAAAAGCCTTTAAATTTAGGTCAAGCCTCGCGAATTTCGGGAGTAAGCCCGACGGATATTTCGGTTTTGCTAATATATTTAGAGCAGAATAAATAATGATATGAATGTAATGAGGAATTAGGAATGAGAAATTTAGGTGACAAAATTTTTTTCTTTATTATGTTATTTTCTTATATCTTTTAGGCTAAGGGTGAATGGTTAAAGTTTAATGACAAAAATGTTATTCTACAACTAAATTGTCATTGCGAGTGTAACGAAGCAATCTTAAAATTATTTAATATAATAAATTAATATATGTATAAATAAAGTTATTTTCAAAATAAAATGACAATAAAATATATTTGTGATATAATATAAAAGTTAAAGAATAAAAGGAGGGCAGAATAGAACTTTAACTTAAAATTAAATAATAGAATATTTAAAGCGCCAGAACCGAAATTTTTTATCGGTTGACGAGGAAAGGGATTATCGAAATTATCGGCGGATACCCTTCGGCTATTTGCGTAATGGTCGTTAGGCTTTTTGTAAAAATTATGGGTAACCATAAAACAAAGCAAAAGCCAATACTACGCAATTTTTATGCCCAAAAACAAGATATTAAAAATAAATTTAACTTTGAAAGGAATAAATATATGTGCGGAATAGTTGGATATATTGGCGATAAAGAATGTTCAGATATATTAATAGAAGGCTTAAAGAAATTAGAATATAGAGGCTACGACTCTGCTGGAATAGCAGTATTTGACCATAATATTAATGTTGTAAAAGTAAAAGGAAGATTGGCAAATTTAGAAAATAAAATAAAAAATGAGGGAACTCCAAAGGGCAAAGTTGGAATTGGACACACGCGGTGGGCTACTCACGGAGAGCCATCTGATGTAAATTCCCATCCGCATTGTAGTGGAAAGGTTGTTATAGTTCATAATGGAATTATTGAAAACTACTCTGCTTTAAAACAGCATATGCAAGAGCATAATAGAAAATTTGTTTCAGCAACTGATACTGAAGTTGTTGCTCATTTGATTGACTTTTATTATGAGGGTGACCCATTAGAAGCAATATTTAAAGCAACAAGTAGAATTAGAGGCTCATATGCTTTAGGGATATTATTTGAAGATATTCAGGATAAAATATTTGCTATTAGAAAGGATAGTCCTTTGGTTGTGGGAATTGGAAAGGGAGAAAACTTTATAGCATCCGATATGCCTGCAATTTTATCTAAAACAAGAGAGTATTATTTAATTGAAGAGGGCGAATTGGCAGTTTTAACTAAGGATAATATTACGATTTATAATCAAGATAAAGAAGAAATCAATAAGGAAATAACAACTGCAACTTGGGATGTTGAGGCCGCTGAAAAGGGTGGCTATCCTCACTTTATGTTAAAGGAAATTTATGAACAACCGAAAGCTTTGAAAAATACTATTAATCCGCGAATAGCAGGTGGTATTCACAATATTTTGTCGGAAGAACTAATTGACACTTCAAATATTAAACGAATTAACATTATTGCTTGTGGCTCTGCAATGCATACCGGTCTTTTAGGAAAATATGCATTTGAAAGATTAGCAAGAATTCCTGTTAATGTAGATGTTGCATCGGAATTTCGTTATAGGGACCCCGTTTTATCAGATGGAGACATTGTTTTAATAATATCTCAATCGGGAGAAACAGCGGATTCTTTGGCGGCACTTAGATTAGCAAAAAGTAGAAACATTCCTACCATAGCAATTGTTAATGTTGTGGGTTCATCTATTGCAAGAGAAGCCGATTCGGTTATTTATTTTCAAGCAGGTCCCGAAATTGCTGTTGCCACTACAAAGGCTTTTACTTGCCAAACCGCAGTTTTATATCTATTTGCACTAAGATTAGCAATTGACAATAAAACAATTAGTGAACAACGGGCAAATGAAATTTTAGACGCATTATTGTCCGTCCCAAATGCTGTTGAAGAAATATTAAAGAATATTGAGCATTACCAACATTTAGCTTCATTTAATCAAAATATTCATAACCTTTTCTTTATTGGCAGAGGGCAAGATAATGCTCTTTGCTGTGAAGGCTCATTAAAGCTCAAAGAAATATCCTATATGCACAGTGAGGCATACGCCGCAGGAGAATTAAAGCACGGAACAATATCCTTAATTTATGACGGTGTGCCTGTTATTGCAGTTGCAACAGAAGATGTGCTTATGGAAAAAACAATAAGCAATATTAAAGAGGTTAAAGCAAGAGGGGCTACTGTAACATTTATGTGCAAAAAGGGTGCTGTTAAGGACGGCGATTTTTATGACCATCTTATTGAATTGCCAATTTTAGATGAATTTGTTATGCCAATTTTGGCAATCGTGCCTTTGCAAGTTTTTGCTTATTATACTGCTATATATAAGGGCTGTGATGTTGATAAGCCAAGGAATTTAGCAAAATCAGTTACAGTTGAATAATTAGTAATTTTTTAAACGGCTTCAAACAGAAATTTGAAGCCGTTTTTTTGTGTAATAATTTAGAAAAAATTAAACATACTATTAAATGAAAACATCTTATGAAAGAAGGAAAAAAATATGAATACAAATGTTGAGTTTCTGAATTATATCCATCAAAATGCACAAATGGGCAAGGATACTGTAAAGCAATTAATTGACATTTCAAATGATGAGCAATTTAAGAATATGTTAAAATCGCAACACAATGAATATGTTAGCGTTTTTGACAAAACCAATACTTTATTAGAACAGTTTAACAAAAAAGCAAAAGGGACTAATGTATTATCAAAGGTTACATTTTATTTAATAGTAAATATGCAAACCTTAACAAACAAAACAGCCTCGCATTTATCCGAAATGCTGATTCAAGGAAGCACAATGGGAATTATTCAAATTACTAAAAAAATAAGCGAATACAATACTGCCAACACGCAAATTTTAGATTTAGCAAATCAACTTCTTAATATTGAGCAAAAAAATGTAGATGAATGTAAAAAGTTTTTAGGCTCATTTGTTAAATGATTTATCTTTAATCATAGTTGGCTGTCGAGAAATGTGCAGAATTTGACTAAATTAAATTCGTCATCGTATAAAAGATACGATAGAGTTTGATTTGGTCAAAAGCCACAAAAACCTCACTCCTGTGCGGTTTTTTAAAACCCTTTATTTTTAATATTAATTGCCTTTTGAGGGCAAATTTCTTGACAGCAAAAGCATTTAATACAGTTCTTATAAAGAATTACAGCTTTTTTATTCTGCATTTTTATAGTTTTTGCAGGGCAGGTTCTATAACAATCGGCACAGCCTATACATTTTGAATTATTAATTTTTGGAATTTGGGTAAAGTAATTTTGCAAAGGTTGTTTTATAAAATTTGGCATTCTTTGAAAAGCCGACATTTTATTTGAACTATTTGGTCTTTTAAAATTCTTTATAATAAAATCTTTAATATTATCTCCAACTATATCTAATTCATTTGCATTTTGTGGGCACAATTTTCTTTCAACTATTCTTTTTATAATATCAACCTCATCGGTTGAAAAACCTATTATTTCACAACAGGCTCTGTCTAAATGAAATGAGTTTTCGGATGCTAATGTAACTCCAATAAATCGTGGATTGCCACTTGAAGGACCATTTCCCTCCATACCTACTATTCCATCCATAAAGGCAAGTGTTGGTTTAGTAGCCAAACACAAATCTATTAACATATCGCAAAAATCCTCAACCTTTGGAAAGCGAAAATGGTATTTTGCCTTTTCTAAGCCGGGAATTAAGCCAAAAATATTTTTAACAGCTCCTGTATATTTTGTTAAAGCGTGAGTTTTTAATTTTGAAACTGATATTACTATATCTGCATCAAAAAAAGCCTGCGTAATGTTAAATCTTTTAGCTTTTTCTCCTTTGGAATAGGAAAGTTCTTTGTATTTAAGGTCGTAGTTTAAATTACATTTAGTTACATTTGCAACCTTTTCCATTCCAGTTCCAACATAAATTGATTTAATAAAATTTGTAGTATGCGGACCGCCGGGGCAATCGGCAATAGTAACAACCCCGCCACTTTCCATAATTACTTTTGTTAAAGCAGTCATAAAAATTGGATGAGTTGTAACTGCTGTATCAGGATTTCGTTTAGTAATTAAATTTGGCTTTAATAAAACTTTTGTGCCTTTTTTTATGTATTTTTGAATTCCACCCAAATTATCAAAATGCTTGATAATTATTTTAGTAAGCAAATGCTCATCATATTGAGCACAACCCAAAAGCGAAACAGTATTCATATAACGCTCCTTTAAAATTAATTAAGATTGATTTTATTATAAGATATTAATCACTATTTATCAATACTAAAAATTAGTTGCTATTGCATTTATTATTAAACTAAATAAAAAACGCTTGACAAGAATAAAAAGTTATGTTAAAGTAACCATAAACTTTTTTATTTCATATATTATTATTAATAACTGAGCAGGCGATGAGTTTAATTACTCGTGGGGCTGGGCCTTTAAGGGCAACAGGAATATACCTGTGGGACAGAAATGTGTTTCACAAGGTATTTTTTTATACTCAAAAATTAATTTTAATTTTTTTGGAGGGGAAAAGCGTGTTAGAAAATATTATTATTGGTTTAACAAGTGATAAGGCTAAAGAATTACAAATAAAATACGGAAAAAACCAACTTACTATAGAAAAAAAAGAAACATTTTTTCATAAAATTATTGAAGTTATAAAAGAGCCAATGTTTATTTTGCTTATGGTTGCCGCTGTTATATACTTCATTTTAGGGGAACCAAGAGACGGAGCAATTATGCTTGTTTTTGTTGTGGGCATAATTAGCATTGATGTAATTCAAGAATGGAAAACAGATAAAACCTTAAAGGCTTTAAAGGATTTATCGGCACCACACATAAAAGTAATTAGAGATGGAAATGAAATATTAATAAATAGTTGCGATTTAGTGCCAAATGATTTAATGCTAATTTCGGAAGGGGTAAAAATTCCTGCTGACGGAGTTGTAATTAGAGCCAATGACCTTTGCGTTGACGAATCTTCCTTAACCGGTGAAGCTTTAGGAGTTTGGAAAGTAATTACTGAAAAAGTTAATAAAGAGGACAAGGATTATTGGCGAAAAGATTATTGCTATGCAGGAACTCTTGTAACGAGTGGTAGTGCAACTATATTAGTAGACAAAATCGGCTTAGAAACAGAGTATGGAAAAATTGGTGCTAATGTTGCTAATGTTGAAGAAACGATAACTCCATTGCAAAGGCAAACGGGTGCGTTAGTAAAACTAAGTGCTGTAATAGCCGCAATTTTGTTCGCATTTGTAGCAATAATAACCTTTTTCAACATTCTCGACCATATTTTGAAAGATAGAATTATTGAGAGTATATTGTCCGGCATAACCTTATCTATGGCTATGATACCGGAGGAATTTCCTGTTATTTTAACTGTATTTTTATCAATGGGTGCATGGCGATTGGCAAAAAAGCAATCTCTTGTTAGAAAACTTCCATCGGTTGAAACACTTGGTATGGTTTCAGTTTTATGTGTTGACAAAACAGGAACAATAACACTTAATAAAATGACAGTTAAGGATACATTTCCTTTTAATTGTGACCAAAAAGAATTGAGTTTTATTATGGGTTTAGGTTGTGAAACTAATACTTATGACCCTATGGAAAAGGCTATGCTTTCTCATTGCGAACAATTGGGAATTAGCAAAGAAACTCTTTTTAGTAATGAACTAGTTAAAGAGTATTCTTTCACAAATGAAACAAAGATTATGGGACATATATGGAAAATGCCTAATGAAATATTAGTTGCGGCTAAGGGTTCGCCCGAGAAAATAATTTCTCTTTGCAATTTATCTTATGATGAGGAAAAAAACATAACCGACAAAATAACGCAAATGTCTAAAGAAGGACTAAGGGTAATTGCAGTCGCAAAAATGTCATTAAAAGACAAAAATAACATTCCCGAAACTCTACTTGAATGCAAAATGCAGTTGTGTGGTATAGTTGGACTGGCGGACCCTCCAAGAGAAACAATTAAGGATGATATAAAGCGATGCTCAAAAGCCGGAGTTCGCGTGGTTATGATAACCGGCGACAATGGAATTACAGCAAGTTCTATTGCAAAACAAATAAAAATGCCTAATTGCGATGAAATTATAACCGGCGATGAACTTAATAAAATGAGCGATGAGCAGTTAAGAGAAAAAGTAAAGAGAGTAAACATTTTTTCAAGGGTTATCCCTGAGCATAAAATGAGAATTGTTAAGGCTTTCAAGGAAAATGGGCAAGTAGTTGCTATGACAGGCGACGGAGTAAACGACGCTCCAGCACTAAAAAATGCCGATATAGGAATTGCTATGGGCAAAAGAGGTTCGCAGGTTTCAAGAGAAGCGGCAGATTTAATTTTACTTGATGATAATTTTTCCACAATAGTTGATACAATTAAAGACGGAAGAAGAATATATGATAATATAAGAAAAGCAATAGGCTATGTTTTTACAATTCATATTCCTATTGCACTTGCTTCACTTTTTGCACCATTATTGAAAATCGAACCTGCTTTATTAATGTTTTTACCATTGCATATTGTTTTGCTTGAATTAGTTATAGACCCTACCTGCTCAATTGTTTTGGAAAGACAGCCTGCCGAAAAAGATATAATGGAAAGACCACCTCGAAAAACTAATGAAAAAATACTAAATTTTTATATTTTAGCAAAGAGTTTTATTCAAGGGTTAGTGATTTTTGCGACTTCCTTCGGAACATATTTTGCAATAACAATAAGCAACCCTGAAAATCAATACCTCGCACGCACTATGGGACTTTGTATAATTTTACTCTCCAATATCTTTTTAGTTCAAGTTAACAGTTCAAATAGCGATTTCTTTTTTGTTTCATTTAATCGTTTAAAAAAAGACAGAGTAATGTGGATAGCAAATGGGGCAATAATATTTGGACTGCTAATTATGTTATACACGCCACTTTCAGCTTTATTAAAATTAACTCCTCTATCCTTTTCGCAATTAGCATTGGTTGCAATAATAGCCTTTGCTTCTGTAATGTGGTTTGAAATTGTAAAGTTAGTAAAATATATTATTAGGAATAAACATAGAAGTAATTAAAAGTTAATTTTATATAAGACACTATAACAAAATATAGCGTTTTTTTGTTGTTTAATTGGTTTAAATGCTTTTTTGTTACCGTTTTGTAACTACTTTTTTTAAAAAATAGTGTATAATAGCAATAATGTATAAATATTATTGAAAAATATTGTATATTTTAAAACATATATAGTTTTTTATGGTATAATTAATTTAATGATGCAAGTTGAAGTATTGGCAAAGACATAAGATATACCGCCCCTTGTTTTTTTGGCGGTGCAATAAGATAAAATTTTGTCTTTATACCAATTCCAAATAAAAATCTGGAATAGATTTTTGCAAGCATAGCTTGCCGAATTTTCCAAAGGAAAATTCATTTGGTTTGGTTCAATGCTAATTCCCTCAAAATTTGCATTGTTATTTTAGCAAATTTTGAGTTAGTCGCAAAGCGACTTTTAAAAAATACTCTATTTTTTAAACTGGAATTAGTATTACAAGGTGCAATTCATTTGCACCACGGGAAAGGAATGGTTATAAAAATGAATGAAAAAATTAAAGTATTGGTTGTTGATGACAATCCATCATTTTGCTTTCTTGCTTCTGAAGAACTGAAAATAAGAAATTTTGAGGTTGTTGGAACCGTCGGAGATGGACATACTGCGTTACAATATATCTTAGATGAGACCCCTGATGTTGTGGTTCTTGACCTTATTCTATCTGGCATTAATGGTATTGGAGTTATGAGTTCTGTTGCAGAAAGTAATTTAGCAAAAAAACCGGCATTCATTATTTCAACTGTTATGTCAAACGAGTATTCATTTAAAGAATGTTCAAAATGGGGAGCTTCATACTATTTAGTAAAACCTTATGATTTTGATATATTAGCTCTTAGAATTAATGGCTTATTTCCAAATAAAATATACGATAATACACAAATAAACGATAAAGATAATCATATTAATATCAACAATCGAGCAATTGCCAATAGACTACTTTCTTCGTCAAAAGATATAGATACGCAAGTTACTACACTTATTATAGATATGGGTATTCCTGCACATCTTAAAGGCTATCAATATATTCGCACTGCTATTATGATGGCTATTGAAAATAGAGATATTATAAAATCAATAACTAAGGGTTTATATCCAGCAGTGGCAAATATACATTCAACTACTCCTTCAAGAGTAGAAAGAGCTATAAGAAATGCAATTGAAGTGGCTTGGCAAAGAGGAAATATTGTTGCTTTTCATAATATCTTTGGGTATACAATATCAAATGAAAGAGGCAAACCAACAAATTCTGAATTTGTAGCTCTATTAGCCGAAAAGATAAGAATAGAAAATAATAAATGAAACAACCGATATTACAACTATATATGCAACTGCTTATAATGATAAACTTAAATTGGAAATTGAACTTTATCAACCTGTAAAAAAAGGGGCAGACGGCATTTGGGCAGTAAAAAGATTTAGATATGTAAATTAAATATTAATATTATAAAAAGCCCTCTTTTTGAAGGCTTTTTTTCTTCTCAAAACTTAAATATTTTTCGCTTTACACTACTACATAAAACTGATATAATATTATAATATAAAATAAAAAGGAAGATTTTTTTGAGCCAAAATGAGAACGAAACACAAAATTTATATATACAAAAGGTCTTGCACTTAAACGACCAAAGA
Organism: uncultured Oscillospiraceae bacterium; assembly: GCA_964520885.1. Taxonomy (GTDB): domain Bacteria; phylum Bacillota; class Clostridia; order Oscillospirales; family SIG519; genus CAZFQD01. The sequence goes on from CAZFQD010000001.1 coordinate 16,882, forward strand.
GGTGCAATGCCATATTGTGTGGTGCAAACATTTGGTTGTCAACAAAACGCAAGCGACTCTGAAAAGTTAAAAGGTATGGCCGAAAAAATGGGGTATATTATTACAAATAAAATCGAAATTGCCGATTTAATTATATTTAATACCTGTGCTGTTAGGGATAGTGCTGAAAAAAAAGTTTTAGGAAACATTGGTGCAATTAAGCATTTAAAGCAAAATAATCGAAATGTCATTATGGTTTTGTGTGGCTGTATGATGGCTCAACAGCATATCCCAAAAATGATAAAGGAAAAATATCCTTATATTGATATGGTTTTTGGAACAAATGCACTTTATAAATTCCCCTCATTATTATATGAAAAAATTTCTACTAAAACTAAGGTTTTTTTGACAGAAAATATAGATATATCAATACCCGAAGGAATACCGATTAAAAGAGAAAGCACTTGCAAAGCATATGTTACAATTATGTATGGGTGCAATAATTTTTGCTCATATTGTATCGTGCCTTATGTTAGGGGCAGAGAAAGAAGCAGACAGTCTTATGAGATTGAAAAGGAAATAAAAGAACTAATAAAAGACGGTTATAAGGATATAACTCTTTTAGGGCAAAATGTAAATTCCTATGGCAAGGACTTGAAAATAGAAACCGATTTTGCCGACTTGTTAAGGCAATTAAACAATATTGAAGGCGATTTCCGATTAAGGTTTATGACAAGTCATCCAAAGGATATTACAAAAAAATTAATAGATACTATTACAGAGAGTGAAAAGGTATGCAATCACATTCATTTACCTGTTCAAGCAGGCTCAAACAAAATTTTAAAATTAATGAACAGAGGCTACACAAGAGAAAAATATTTTGAACTTATAGACTATGCAAAAAGCAAAATAAAAGATTTAGTTTTAACGAGTGATATATTAGTGGGCTTTCCAACCGAAACAGATGATGATTTTTTAGAAACTATTGATTTAATAAAAAAAGTAGAGTTTGATTGCTTGTTTACCTTTATTTATTCTAAAAGAAAAGGCACTCCGGCAGATACTATGGAGGGGCAAATACCTTATGAACAAAAGCACAAAAATTTTGCTATACTTATAAAAGAGCAAAATTTAATTTCAAAAAGGATTAATGACAATTATTTAGGCAAAACTGTTAGAGTATTAGCAGAAGGCAAAAGCCAAAGCAATGAAGATATGCTAACCGGCAGAACTGAAGGAAACAAGATAGTAAACTTTGCAGGAGATGAAAAGTTAATAGGGCAATTTGTAAATGTTAAAATTTTAGAAAGTAAAACTTGGCACTTATTAGGAGTTAATATTAAAAAATAAATAAAAATTAAGGAGAACAAAAAATGAGTAAAGTTATGGAAAAGGCAAATGAATTAGGCGAAGTTTTAAAGCAAGATGAAAGGTTTTTAGTTTATCAAGCAAAAAAAGAACAACATGATAATGATTTAGAACTTAAAAAAATGATTTCTGAATTTAATCTTACAAGAATGAATTTAGATAGTGAAATGAAGAAAGATGACCGTGATGATGAAAAGGTTCAATCTATTCAAAAAACGCTTGAGCAGCAATACAAAATCATTATGGATAATAAAAATATGAAAGAATTTATGATGGCAAGAGAAGATTTAGAGGAAATTGTAAACAATATTTATGGCACAATTAATTACCATATAACAGGAGAGCAACAAGGCTGTGATGACTCTAAATGCGAAAGTTGTGGCGGAGGGTGTGAGCATTAAACATAATGTAGCATTATGTTTAATGTAATGAATACTGAATATTGAATAATGAATAATTTCGGTATCAAAACTATTTTCTTTATAAAAATGATAAAGTGTAAGAGTCAAAAGTGTAGGGGCGATTATTAATCGCCCGAATAATAAAATTGAATTATCGGGATTTTATTATTTGTAGAAAATGCAATTAAGAAATAAAAAAGAAGAAATAAGAATTAAGGTATCAAAACTATTTTCTTTATATTTATTAATATTTGTTACACAAGAAAAAACAGAAAATATTGACATTGCAACGGAACGGTCAAGACCGCTCCAAAAGTTAAATTTATTGATTTTATTATTATTATAATTATTATTTAGATTTTGCGAAATGTGGTGAAAAGTTGTGAAAATACACATTATTGGCGGAAGTGGCACAGGCAAGTCATACATTGCGGAAAAAATATCTCGTAAGTTTGGAATGAAGCATTATGATTTGGATGATATTTTTTGGGATAACGTAGCAGATACATATGGTACAAAAATGCCAATAGATAAGAGAACAGCTAAACTTAACGACATTCTTAAAAATGACAACTGGGTAATTGAAGGTGTGTTTTACGATTGGCTTAGTGATAGTTTTTCGTTGGCGAATTACATTTTTATATTAAAAACAAAACCTATCGTTTTTAATTTCAGAATTATAAGAAGATTTTTTAGAAGAAAGTTTGGCATTGAAAAAGCGAAGAAAGAAACACTAAAATCTTTGAAGAATTTGCTTGTTTGGACGAACAATTATCAAAAAAATAATATTCCAAAGATTGTATTATTTTTAGAGCCTTATAAGCAAAAAGTAATTTTGCTTAACAATGCCGAAAAAATATTAGATTATATTAACTTCACAAAATAACCCTTTAAAATGGGGAAACGATAAATATTTTATTATACAATAATTAAAAATGAGATTGCCACGCAATGTCAACTTTCAACTTTCCACTTTCAACTTTCCACTTTCAATTTTCCACTCAAAAACGAAAGGAAGATTATTTATGTCCGAAATGTCCCCTATGATGAAGCAATACCTTGAAATAAAAGAAAAGAACAAAGATGCAATTGTATTTTTTCGTTTAGGCGACTTTTACGAAATGTTCTTTGAGGACGCAAAATTAGCCTCAAAGGAATTAGAACTTACCTTAACAGGCAGGGATTGTGGGCAAGAGGAAAGAGCCCCAATGTGTGGTATTCCTTACCATAGTTGTGATGGCTACATTGCAAGGCTTGTTCAAAAGGGTTATAAGGTTGCCATCTGCGAGCAAACAGAAGACCCTTCACAGGCTAAGGGCATTGTAAAAAGAGAGGTTGTCCGAGTTATTACTCCGGGAACGGTTATAGATACAGGAATGTTAGAGGAAAGCAAAAACAATTTTTTAGCTTGCGTTTACTTAAACAAAAACAGTGCCGGAATTTGCTTTGCAGACATTTCCACAGGAGAAATATTTGCAACTCAAACTACAAAAGAGGGCGTTGTTAGAATAGTAAACGAATTAGGCAGATTTTCGCCTAAGGAGGTTGTTGTAAATAGTGAGGCGAATGAAAGTAAAGAAATAAACTCATTTGCTAAGGATAAATTAAATTGTTTATTGTCAAAAGCAATGGACAGTGATTTTGAATTAGAAAAGTGTAAAAATATTGTAGATGAGCATTTTGGAGAAAGTGCAAGCACTATAAATAAAGAAGATTGGGAAAATGCAATAAGAGCATTAGGAGTTTTAATTAAATATTTAAACGACACTCAAAAGGTTAATTTATCCCATTTGGTCAATCTTTCTTTATATGAGCAGTCACAATTTATGGATATAGATTTATTCACAAGGCGAAATTTAGAACTAACCGAAACAATGCGACAAAAAGAGAAAAAAGGCTCTCTTTTATGGGTGCTTGATAAAACTAAAACTGCAATGGGTAGTAGAATGTTACGAAATTATATTGAACAGCCCTTAGTTAGTTGCACTTTAATTAATAAACGCTTAAATGCTGTGGACGAACTTAGCAAAGAGTATATTAAAAGGCAGGAAATTTGTAATGCCCTTGAAAATGTTTATGATATTGAAAGGCTAATGACTAAGGTTGTTTTTGGCAATGCAAATGCAAGGGATTTAAAGGCATTGTCGGCAACTGTTTCGCATATGCCAAATATAAAAGAGCAGTTAAATGGGCTTTCTTCTGCTTTGATTAATGAGACGAATAATGCAATAGACAATTTAAAGGATATACATATTTTAATTGAGAGTGCGTTAACAGATGAACCTCCAATTACAATAAAAGAAGGAAATATTATTCGCAAAGGTTACAGCGAGCAAGTGGACGAACTACTCACTATTATTAATGATGGGCAATCGTGGTTTTCAAAAATGGAAGCCACCGAGCGAGATAAAACTGGAATTAAGAAGTTGAAAATTGGCTATAATAAAATATTTGGATATTATATAGAGGTTACCCCGTCTTATTATGATTTGGTGCCGGAAAGTTACATAAGAAAGCAAACTTTATCAAATTGTGAGAGGTTTATTACACAAGAATTAAAGGAAATGGAAAATAAAATTCTTTCAGCCAAAGAGAAAATTACACAGCTTGAATACGAAATTTTTTGTGATGTGAAAAATGAGATTGCCACTGCGTTACACAGAATTCAAAATACAGCCAGTGCAGTAGCAAGGCTTGATGTTTTGTGTTCTTTCGCAGAGGTGGCGGTAAAAAATAATTATATTATGCCACAGGTTGATTATAGCAATGTAATTGATATAAAGGACGGGCGACACCCTGTTGTGGAAAAAATGCTTTCTAATTCTTTGTTTGTCCCAAATGACACTTATATGGACAATGACCAAAACAGATTAAGCATAATAACAGGACCTAATATGGCAGGAAAATCTACATATATGAGGCAGGTAGCAATTATTGCTTTAATGGCTCAAATAGGCAGTTTTGTGCCAGCCACATCAGCAAGAATTGGCGTTGTGGACAAGATTTTTACAAGGGTTGGAGCATCGGACGATTTAGCGTCAGGTCAATCCACATTTATGGTTGAAATGAGTGAGGTTGCAAACATATTAGATAATGCCACTAAAAAAAGCCTTTTAATTTTTGACGAAATAGGCAGAGGAACCTCAACCTTTGACGGTATGAGCATTGCAAGAGCAGTGCTGGAATTTGTTGCTAATAAGAAAAAATTAGGAGCAAAAGCTTTGTTTGCAACCCATTATCACGAGTTAACCGAATTAGAGGAAATGGTTGAAGGGGTTAAAAATTACAATATCGCCGTTAAAAAAAGAGGGGACGATATTACCTTTTTAAGAAAAATCGTTCGTGGCGGTGCAGACGATAGTTATGGAATAGAGGTTGCAAAATTAGCGGGAATTCCGCACGAGGTAATAGAAAGAGCAAAGGATATTTTATTAAAATTAGAAGAGGGACAAGCGGTAGACAATTGCAAGGGTAATAATAAAAAGGTTATTGAAGACCCCTTAATGCAAATTTCAATGTCGGAAGGAAGCAATAACGAAATTATTGAAAAGTTAAAAAGCTTTGATTTGAATGTTTTAACACCAATTGAAGCAATGAATATTTTGTATGAGTTAAAGAAGATGATGTAAATTAATTGTGGAATGGTCTTGACCATTCCGAAAAAGAAAACCTTGTATATATTATAACGGAACGGTCAAGACCGTTCCCTACCATACAAAAAATAATGGGTTTATACAAATCGGGTGTTTCAAAAAACATTCATTTAATTAATGAAAAAATAGAAGTGTGGCAAAAATCATATTATGAACACATAATACGAAACGAACAAGATTACAAAGAAATCTATGAATACATAGAAAATAACCCTTTAAAATGGGAATTGGATAAATATTTTAACTTATCTTAACACTAAAAGATTAATAGTATATAATAAAATTGAATTTTATATTAGTCGGAAAAATAAAAATAACAATGCACAATTAATTAAAGAAAATGACTTTGAAACCGAAAATTTTCAATTTTCAATTTTCAACTTTTCACTTTCAACTTAAAAAGGAGCCAAAAAAATGGACAAAATTAATGTCTTAGATAAGCACACAAGTGAATTAATTGCCGCCGGTGAGGTAGTGGAAAGACCTGCATCGGTTGTTAAGGAATTGGTGGAAAATTCAATTGATGCCGGTGCTACTTTAATTGTTGCGGAAATAAAAAACGGAGGGCTTTCCTACATTAGAATTACCGATAATGGTTGTGGAATGAGCGAAAATGATGCAAAAACCTCATTTTTACGGCACGCCACAAGTAAAATACATAATAAAGACGATCTTCAAAGTATTAACACAATGGGCTTTAGAGGTGAGGCTCTTGCGGCAATTTCAGCAGTTTCCAAAATAGAGCTTTTTACAAAGGAAAAGGGAGCCCAAAACGGAACCAAAATTTCGGTTGAGGGAGGAGATATTTTAAGTATTTCTCCTGCCGGTTGCCCCGATGGAACCACAATAGTTGTAAAAGATTTGTTTTATAACACTCCGGCAAGGCTTGCTTTTATGAAAAAGGATAGCACCGAAGCCTCTTACATTGCTTTAATTTTAGATAAATTAGCACTCTCTAACCCTCACATTTCAATTCGTTTTATTAAAGAGGGGAAAGAAGACCTTTTTACAGCAGGAGATAATAAACAGTTATCAGTTATTTATAGTGTTTATGGCAGAGATTTTGCAAATGGCTTATTAGAAACAAAGTATTCTTATAATGATATTACAATAAAGGGCTATATTTCTAAGCCCTTAAATGTTCGCCCTAACCGAAATATGCAGGTGTTTTTTGTAAATGGTAGGGTAATTCGTTCAAGGCTTTTAATGGCGGCATTAGAGCAAGGCTATAAAAACTCTATTATGACAGGGAAATTCCCTTGTTGTGTCCTAAATATAAAGGTAAATTTAAAAAAAGTGGATGTTAATGTTCATCCTTCAAAACAAGAGATAAAATTTTCTAATGAAAAGGATATTTTTGATGCACTTTATTTTACTGTTAAAAATGTATTGGAAAATGATTTAGGAAGAAAGGAAATCCAACTTAAAAATGTTAATCCTGTTTTGGTAACTGATACCTTTAAAGCAGATGAGCCTATTAACCAAAACACTCAAAGGTTATTTAATTTACTCGATAATATGAAGACAGATGATAACTTTTCAGTAAAGCAAAATGACGAAATAACTTCACAGGTTAATTCCTTTAAAAGTCAAGAATATTCAAATAACACAAATGTTAAAGTTGAAATAGAAGACCAACCAATTATTGATTTTTTAGTAATTGGTCAAGCATTTAATACATATATAATTGTTCAAGAGGGACAAAGCATTTTATTTATTGATAAACACGCAGGGCACGAAAGAATTATATATGAAGAGTTAAAAAACAATGATAATGAGGCAAATTCTCAAATATTGCTTAGCCCAATAGTTGTGAATTTACCTAAGGACCATTGTGAATTTGTAATGAATAATATAGGTGAATTTGAAAATTTAGGATTTTCACTTGAAGATTTTGGAAATGGTAGTATAATAATTAGAGAAGTGCCTTTAATTTTACCCGAAAGTGAGATTGAAGGGGCAATAATGGAATTAGCAGGAATAATTAAGCATAACAAAGGGTGCATAAATTTAAAGGTAAAAGATGAAATTTTACATAGTGTAGCATGCAAGGCGGCAATAAAAGGTGGCAGTTTAATGAGCGAATTTGAGCAAAACAGCTTTGTTAGAATGCTTTTATCAATGCCCGATATAAAGTATTGCCCTCATGGGCGACCGATAATTGTTGAAATGACAAGGTATCAGTTGGAGAAAATGTTTAAAAGAAGCTAAATTAATATAGAATGTAGAATGTAGAATTTCGGTGTCAAAGCCATTTTCTTTATTTGAATTTTGCATATTGTTAAATTTGTCATTGCGAGTGAAACGAAGCAATCTCATAATATTAGGGATAAAGGGATAAAGGAAAAATTATAATGAAAAAACCAAATATTTTAGTTATATGCGGACCTACTGCTACAGGCAAAACAAAATTATCAATTGAAATTGCTGCGTTAAAAAATGGCGAAATAATTTCGGCTGATTCAATGCAAATATATAAAAAAATGAATATTGGAACTGCAAAACCAACGATAAAGGAAAGACAAGGTGTAAAACACTATTTGATTGATGAAATAGAACCAAATGAGTCTTTTAGCGTTGTAAAATATAAAGATTTAGCAGTAAAATATATTGAAACTATATTAAGTAATAACAAATTACCGATAATTGTTGGAGGAACAGGGCTATATATTAATTCAGTTATTGATAATTTGGAATTTCCAAATTACAAAGTAGATTATGATTATAGAAATAAACTTTGCGAAATAGCCAAAAATGAAGGAGGTCAAAAGTTAAAAGAAATGCTTTTAAAGGTGGATGAAACCACCGCTTTGGCATTACATAATAATGACATTAAAAGGCTTTGCCGAGCATTAGAAATATATAATACAACAGGAAAAACTCAAAGTTATTGGAATGAAAAGTCAAAGCAAAACCAATGCTCATATAATCCTATTATGGTAGGGCTAACTTATAAGGATAGAAACTTGCTTTATGAAAAGATTAATTTAAGAGTAGATAAAATGTTAGAAAACGGCTTAATTGATGAGGTAAAAGAACTATTAAACAGTGGTTTGAATGAATTGGCAACCTCAATGCAAGCAATAGGGTATAAAGAATTAGCACTGTATTTAAAGGGCGAAACTACAAAAGAGAAAGCAATTGATAAAATCAAGCAAGAATCAAGAAGATATGCCAAAAGACAACTTACTTGGTTTAGAAATGATAATAGAATAAAATGGATTTTCATTGATGAAACAAAAGAAAGCGAAAACATTTTAAAAAACATTTTAAATTATATGGAAATTAATTAAAGTATATGGTATAATAAGGAAAAAATAAAGGAGAGAGAGAAATGAACAAGGTATTAAATTTGCAGGATGTATTTTTAAATCAAGTTAGGAAGGAAAAAATCAATGTTACAGTATTCTTAACAAATGGTTTTCAATTTAAAGGATATGTTAAAGGTTTCGATACTTTTATAGTTATTTTGGAATGCGATATGAAACAGCAATTAGTATATAAGCATGCAATTTCTACTATTATTCCAGCTAGGTCTGTCAGTATTTTAAATTCTTTAGATACAATCGAATAATTTTGGTGGTGAAACTTGGTGAAGAATAAAGGTACAAAAATTTATTTAGTAATAGCTGTAATAATTATTTCCGCATATGCAATAATTCAAGCAATATTTTTGTTTGCAAAGCCTTTAAAAACTGAAAAATTAGTTGAATTTACTGCTGATGATTTTATTTCATCAGAAGGTTTTATTATGCGAAAGGAAACTCTAATTAAGACTTCTAATAGTGGCTCTCCTGAATATTTAGTTGGAGAGGGAGAAAAAGTTAAAAAAGATAGTATTATTGCAGTAATGTATTCGGGTAACGATGATGTAGCCACAAAAAACAAAATTAATGATTTGGAAAAGAAAATTAGTCAAATTGAGAATAGTCTTAGCACAAATGATTTATTTATGTCTGATGCTTTAAAATTGGAAAATATGATTGAAGAAAAGCTAATGCTCATTGCTAAGGCAAGCGGAACAAAAAAAACCGTTTTAGTTTCACAATATACAAATGAATTGCAAACCTTACTAAATAAAAAGCAAATTATTTTAGGTGAGGTTGAAGGTTTTGACAAAAAACTTAAGAGTTTAAAGCAAGAGAGAGATAACTTAAAAGAAAACTTTTCAGGGCAGTTTGCCAATGTATCAACACCAGTAGCAGGTTTTTTTTCAAGTGAATTTGATGGTTATGAAAATCTCTTAGAACCGGAATTTTTAAAGAAGAATGGATTTTCTGCTTTTAATGAAGTTTTAGCATTAAAAAGCGGTTCAAATAAACCCTCAAATTATATAGGCAAAATTATTGAGGATTTTAAAATGTATTATGCATGCATAATGCCTTTTAAACAAATAAGGGATTATTCAGTTGGAGACAACTTTAAAATTAGGTTTGAAAATTCAAAAGGAGGAGAAGTTAATTCAAGCATTTGGCATATGGATGAAAGTAGCCAAGATGTTCTTGTTATATTTGAATGCGATACTGCTAATTCGCAAACTAATAATTTAAGGAAAGAAAAAGCACAAATTATTACCAAAAATTATAAAGGCTATAAGGTAAATAAATCAGCTGTTCGAATGATTGATAATACTACCGGAATTTTTGTTTTAGTTGGAGTTCAAATTCAGTTTAAACCTGTAAAAGTCCTTTTTTCAAGGGATGATTATATGATAATAGTTGCAGATAGTGAAAAAAGGGGTAGCCTTATGACTAATGAACAGGTTGTAGTTGAAGGCAAAGAACTTTTTGATGGGAAAATCGTGAAATAATTGCAAATTGCAAATGAATTGTTGAGAACAATATAAATATTATTGCAAATTACAAGGAATACATAAAGGTTATAAATTATTGCATAATGCCAAATCACATTCATTTGTTGTTGGCAATTTGTAGGGAACGCATTGTATGCGTTCCGAATGAAAACCGAACCAAAATGGAAATTTCAAAAATAATACAGCAATTTAAAGCATCAGTTTCAAAACAATGTAGTGCAATCAATAATAACGGAACGCATACAATGCGTTCCCTACAATGGCAAAAATCATATTATGACCACATAATCAGAAACAAAAAAGACTATAAAGAAATTTATGAATACATAGAAAATAACCCTTTAAAATGGGAAAACGATAAATATTATTGCAAGTAAATATTAATTAAAGAAAATAGTTTTGATACCATAATTGTTAATTGTTCCTTGTTAATTGTTCATTGCAAAGGTGATTTTTATGAGTATTTGCGAAAACATTAAAGAAATTAAATATAATATTGAACAAGCCACTCAAAAAAGCGGCAGAAATGTTGATGATATTTTACTTTTAGCAGTAACTAAAACAGTTCCAGCAAACATAATAAAAGAAGCAATTAATTGCGGTATTACTGAAATTGGCGAAAATAAGGTTCAAGAATTAGTATCAAAATATGAGCAATTAGGTTCGCTTACCAAGTATCATTTTATTGGCACACTGCAAACAAATAAGGTTAAATATTTAATGAATAAAGTAGAACTTATTCATTCTGTGAACAGCTTGAAATTAGCACAAGAAATAAATAAGCAATCAAATAAAAATAATATTATTTCTGATATTTTAATTGAAATAAATATTGGGGATGAGTTATCAAAAAGCGGAGCAAATAAGCAAGATATTTACAACTTATTGCAAGAAATTAGTGTTCTTTCTAATATAAGGATTAAAGGTTTGATGACAATTCCACCTTATTCGCAAGATTTAGCCAAAACAAGAGAATATTTTAAAAGAATGTTTAACATATTTATTGACATTAGACAGAAAAAATTAGATAATGTATATATGGATTTATTATCTATGGGAATGTCAATGGATTATATAGTTGCAATAGAAGAAGGTGCAAACATAGTTAGAATAGGAAGTAAAATATTTGGCCAAAGAAAAAAGGAGGATTAGAAATGGGAATAGGTGATCAGTTTAAAAAAATCTTGGGGCTACCAGAGGACGAAGAAATTGAAGAAGAAACTGTCGATACTATTGATGAGGAACAACCTCAAAGCAGGCATAAGACAAGAGCAAACGAAGGTGGCTTAAGTCATGGTACTAAAATGCAATTTGTATTAGTCAAGCCAGAAAAATATGATGAGTGCATTCAAATTGGAAATCATCTTTTGGAAAGAAAAACTGTTGTTCTTAATTTAGAGGCTACCGGTAAGGATGTTTCAAGAAGAATTGTTGATTTCTTATCAGGAGTTGCTTTTGCCTTAAATGGACAAATAAAAAAGGTTTCTGTTGCTACATACATTATTGTTCCTACTAATGCTGATATTTCAGGCGATGCTTTATATGAAATTGAAGGCGGAGGATTTTCTGTAAATTAAGAATCTTAAAATGACAATTGAAATGCTTAACTTTTCAACTTAAATTGTTAATTGTTGGTTTTATTTAAAACGGAAGGGTAGTTTTTTGTTTATGATTTCACAAAGTGCAGTTTTAATGGCTTTCTCTTGGCTATTATCATGCTTAGAAGTATTAATTCTTGCAAGAGTAATTTTATCACTTATTTTTACTTTTACGCATAAAGAATGGAAAATAACAGCTATCGTTATTGCAATAACGGAGCCATTTTTAGCACCAGTAAGAAAACTTTTAAATAAATTTGAAGCAATAAAGAAATTGCCAATAGATTTATCTATTTTGGTTGTTTGGTTATTAATTGATTTTATTAGAAGTATAGTAATAGGATAAGTATAAAAAATTAGTAATTATGAATTAGGAATAAAAGTATGGCTTTGTCACTTGATATTAATTTAAGTCAACTTTGGCACACATTAATTATACAATGCAAAAAAAAATAAAATGGGAGTGAGTTTTGTGTTTAATCCTCAAGATATTGAAGAAAAAACCTTTGAAAAGGCGTTTATTGGTGGTTATAAAGCAGAAGATGTAGATGATTTTCTTGATGGGCTTGCAGTAGATTACAAGAGAATGTTTGTTGAAAATGCTGAGATTAAGAAAAAGATTGTAATTTTAGCCGAAAAAATTGAGGAATATAGAAAAAGTGAAGAAACTATTAAAACAGCAATCATATTTTCTCAAAAGTTAAAGGAAGATTCCACAAAGGAAGCCCAGAATATTTCTGAGAAAATTTTAGCAGACACAAAAGCCGAAGCAGATGAAATAATTAAAGAGGCTCAAGATAAATCAAAGGAAATATATGATGATGCAGATAGATTTGTTGAGGTTACAAAGAAAACAAATGCCGATTTAATTCAAAGGGAAAACGATGCTTTAAATGCAATTAAAAAAGAAGTATCGGATTTTAAAACACAACTTCAAACTATTTACAAATCTCATTTAAAGGTTATTATGTCCTTGCCAAATTATGAGGAACCTATAAAATCAAAAGAGAATGTTCAAATTGAAAAAGAAATTGAGCAAGTTATAGAAAAAAAAGAAGAAATATTAGAAATAGTTGAAAAAGTTGAAATAATTGAAAAAGTTGAAAACAGTGATGATGTTTCTAATGAGAAAATAAATATTGCACTTAATATTAAAGAGGAGCCAGACGAGGACGAGGAGCCAATCGTTTTATCAAAGCCAATTAGTATTGATTTTGAAATTACACCTAAGGAATAATTTTTTATATTACAAAAGGGGAGTATTAATATAATGCCACAGGATTACAATCAAACTTTAAACCTGCCAAAAACGGATTTTCCAATGAGGGCAGGTTTGCCACAAAGAGAGCCGGAATTATTAAATAAATGGTCGCAAGAAAAATTATATGAAAATATTTTAAAGCAAAACAATGAAAAGCCACTTTACATTTTGCATGATGGACCGCCTTATGCTAATGGCGACATTCATATAGGACACGCATTAAATAAAGTTTTAAAGGACATTGTTGTTAGATATAAAAATATGTCAGGTTTTAAGGCTCCTTATGTTCCCGGCTGGGATACTCATGGCTTGCCTATTGAACTTCAAGCTATAAAAAGCTTAGGAATAAATAGAGCAAATACTGATGTATTGGAGTTTAGAAAGCATTGCAAGGATTTTGCATTAAAATATGTAGCAAATCAAAAAGAACAATTTAAAAGGCTCGGTGTAATTGGCGATTGGGATAATCCCTATTTAACTTTACAACCTGAATTTGAAACAAAGCAAATAGAAATTTTCGGTGAAATGGCTAAAAAAGGGTATATTTATAAGGGCTTAAAGCCTGTTTATTGGTGCCCCCACGATGAAACTGCTCTTGCAGAAGCAGAAATAGAATATGCTGAAGATACAAATAATTCTGTATTTGTAAAGTTTAAAGTAACAGATGATAAAGGCAAATTGACTGCTTTAACTAATGAAAAGTGCGACAATATGTATTTTGTTATTTGGACTACTACAATATGGACTTTGCCGGGCAATGTTGCTATTTGTGTTGGACCTAAATATAAATACTCTCTTGTTAAATGTAATAATGAAATTTTAATATTAGCAAACGAATTAATAAAAAGTGTAATGAAAGCCACAAACATTGATGATTATAAGGTTTTAGCCGAAATAAACGGAAAAGACCTTGAATTAATGAGTACACAACATCCTTTTTTAGACAAGCAATCACTTGTTATAGTTGGTGACCATGTAACTTTAGAAGCTGGAACAGGTTGTGTTCACACAGCACCGGGACACGGTGTGGATGACTTTATTGTTTGCCAAAATTATAAACAACTAAAAATAGTAGTCCCCGTTGATAATAAAGGGGTTATGATTGCTGATGCCGGAAAGTTTGCTGGGCTTTATTATAAAAAAGCAAACAAGGCAATTTTTGAAGATTTGCAGGAAACAAATGCACTTTTAGCAACAGAAACAATAATTCACCAATACCCTCATTGTTGGAGATGTAAAAGCCCGATTTTGTTTAGAGCGACGGAACAATGGTTTTGTTCAGTAGAAGATTTTAAAGAGCAAGCTATAAAGGCTTGTCATAGTGCCAAATGGGTTCCTGCTTGGGGCGAGGATAGAATTGTAAGTATGATTAAGGATAGAAATGATTGGTGCATTTCAAGGCAAAGAGTTTGGGGCGTTCCAATTCCTGTTTTCTATTGCAAAAAATGCGGAAAATATATTATTAATGATGAAACTATTAATGCCGTATCAGAAAAATTTAGATTAGAAGGCTCTGATGCTTGGTATAAATATAGTGCAAAAGAACTTTTGCCAAATGGTATTTCTTGTGAATGTGGGCATACTGAATTTAGAAAAGAAACTGATATTATGGATGTTTGGTTTGATAGTGGCTCCTCTCATAAAGCAGTGCTTGAAACAAGAGAGGGTTTAACAAGCCCTGCTGATATGTATTTAGAAGGGAATGACCAATATAGAGGTTGGTTTCAGTCCTCTTTGTTGACTTCGGTAGCAACAAGCGGAATTGCTCCTTATAAAACAGTTTTAACTCATGGCTTTGTAGTGGATAAAGAAGGTAAAAAAATGTCCAAATCACAAGGCAATGTTATTAGTCCACTTGATATAATAAAAGAATATGGGGCAGATATTTTAAGGCTTTGGGTGGCAAGTTCTGATTATACTGTGGATGTGAGGATTTCAAATGATATTTTAAAGCAGTTATCTGAGGTTTACAGAAAAATAAGAAACACCGCAAGATTTATTTTAGGAAATATTAATGATTTTAATCCAGATAATGATATGGTGGAATATTCAAAAATGCCAGAACTTGATAAATGGGCATTAATCAAACTTAATGCCTTAATTGAAAAGGTTAACAAAGCATATAACGAGTATGAATACCACACTGTTTATCACTCTATTCACAATTTTTGCGTTGTTGATATGTCGAATTTTTATCTTGATATAATAAAGGATAGGTTATATTGCGAAAACGCCTCTTCGGTTGATAGAAGAACTGCTCAAACGGTAATGTATATTATACTTGATGCGTTGGTTAAAATACTCTCGCCCGTGCTTTGCTTTTCTGCTGAGGAAATTTGGCAGTTTATGCCTCATACAAGTGATGTAAAAAAACAAAGTATTTCCTTTAACCAAATCCCAAAGATTAATACTCTATATGTAGATAATATAATTTCAGAGCAATTTGATAAACTCTTAGAAATAAGAGAGGATGTTAAAAAAGTTCTTGAAATAGCAAGAACAGCAAAAACAATTGGCTCTTCGCTTGAAGCGAAATTGGTTATTTATTGCAATCAAGAAAAATACGATTTTCTAAACGGAATTGAAGACTTTTTAACAACCGCCTTTATTACCTCACAAGTGCAACTTGTAAAGGGAGAAAACAAGGACGCATTTATAGGCGAGTATAGTGGAATTGCTGTTGAAGTTAAAAAAGCCGACGGCTTAAAATGTGAACGATGCTGGGTATTTAGCACAACGGTAGGGCAAAGCGAAAAGCACCCGACGCTTTGTGAAAGATGTACAAAAGTAGTCGGTTAGGAGTTAGTAATGAAATGATAAATGACAATTGTTTAAAGGAGATGAAGAAATGCCTGAACTTTGCAGATTTGAAGGTATGATAATTAAACTTATTTTTGGCGATAATGTTCAACATAACAAGCCACATATACATGTTTATTTTGCAGAATTTGAAGCTTCAGTTGGAATAGATGGTGAACTATTATCAGGTTCATTACCGGTAAAAAAACTAACAATTTTACAGGCTTGGATGATATTACACGAAGATGAACTTTATAAAGCTTGGAATAAAGCAGTAAGAAACGAGCCTTTTGGTAAAATTGAGCCTTTAAGATAGGAGGTATTCAACATGTATATTATTGACGGTATTGCTTATGCAGGTGAGCCAAAGCCCCCCATAATTGTTAAGGCGGCTCGCTCACTTGACGACTATAAATTATGGATTCGTTTTGCAAATAATGAGGAAAAAATATTTAATTTTACACCTCTTTTAAATTATCCCTGTTATACTCCTTTAAAAGATAAATCCGTGTTTGATAAAGTGTATATAGATTTTGGTTGTCCAGTTTGGAACAATGGAGAAATTGATATTGCTCCGGAATTACTTTATAAAGATGGAATGCCAACAGGAGAAAATACCAATTCTTAATTGGCACATAATTCTTCAGCATAACAGTAGGGCAAAGCGAAAAGCACCCGACGCTTTGTGAAAGATGTGCAAAAGTAGTTGGTTAGGAGTTGGGAATTAGGATTTAGGAATTAAGAATAAAATTAGATTTTATAAGTTACAAAAATTATAACAATAAAAATCTCACTTTCAATTTTGAAGGTGAGATTTTTAATTATTTGATTAGTAAAGTTAAAGTTTTAAAATTATTTTAAATTCAAACGATAAGTTTCCTTTAATGAATTGTAATCATAAGTAATTAAAACTCCACGAATAGAAAGATAAACATTATTATTAATATACAACACTCTTGAATTATTATAATAAGAGTTTTCATTTAAATTGTCAGGCAATAATCTGCCTTTTTCAACAAGTTTATTATCTTTTACCGATACCATAATAGCACCCTCACGATAAATCCCCCCATTGTTGTAATCAATGTTACCATCAGTTCCATTAATATATGCCGGGAAAAGTGCAGTGGTTTTATTATTCCACCAAACAAAAGCTCTTGGATTATATTGTGCTTCGGACGATGAACCAACTCCACCAAAAACTAAATTATCAAGTTCTTTTGGTTTTTTAGGGTCTGAAACATCAAATAATGATGCCTTTAAGCCACCAACTCTATTTCCAACTACTGTTTCTTTGCCATCTTTATCCTTTGAATATATTTCTACAGTATCAACACCAATACCCATTAAGAGATTAGCACTAACAGGATGAAGATAATTAGAAAATCCGGGAATTTTTAGTTCGCCTAATACCTTTGGTGCATTAGGATTTGATAAATCAATAACAAATAATGGGTCCATATTTTTAAATGTTACAATATACGCTGTTTTGCCCATAAATCGAACTGATTTAATGGTTTCACCGACAGCCAAGCCTTCAATTTTTCCAGCCAATTGCAAATTGCTATTTAATACATACAAATTATTAGTTGCCCCATTTTGTCCCCACTTTGTAGTGGCAATTCTAAAAGTGCTACCAAATTCATCCATACTATATTGATTTAATATTTGTCCGGGAACCTCGCCTGCTACAATAAATTTTACAGAAGTTTCGGTAATATCAAATTTCATAATTACTGTTCCTTCTTCGGCAGGTGCAATTATTTCAGATTTAATTGATGGATTTATCTCTTTAATTCCATCAACCGCAGTTACTGTTCCATCTGCTGATGTAACAGTAGTTTGAGATGATAATTTTTGTTGTCTGTAATAAGGTGAAACAATATACAAAGAACTATTACTCATATATAAATTACTGCCTGCACCTAAGATTGTTTCAACTGAAACGGGGTTATTATTATTTATATCAAATATAGAAATTAATAGAAAGTTTTGAGAAATATTTTCAGGACAATATTGAATACTTTCTGCTTTTATTACAATGTTATCTTTTCCCTTAACACTATCAGAATAAAAGGGTAAAATCTGTTGAGGTTGCACTTGCGAAATTGGATAATGTTGTATATATTTATTAGTTACAATATAAAATTTGCCATCCTTTTCACGAGTGGATAAAATACTACCATCAAAGGTTAATTCCCGATTAAGAACTGGCTTTTCTTTATTTGAAACATCGTAAACTTTAACCATTGTAGTTTGATAACCCATATAACGCATATCGGCAGTTTTGCCCATTGAAGGAGAATCAATAGCAGGTTCAATCTGAGCGAAAGTGTCAGGCTCACCTTCAATTTGAGTTGATTTTGAACCAATAATAGTAAGTAAATTGCCCTTTAAATAAATTTCACTAATATATTCATTAGTGGCTAAAACTATACTGCCAATATTTTTAGGCTGTGGATTAGCCGCAACAATAAAAACCTTGTTGCCACTAACAATATAAATAAACTCACCATCATTTTTGATAATATCTCCCTCGTCAACACCGCTAACCTGAGTGTTAGTGGAAGAATAGTCTGCACTGTCAGATGTTGTTTGTGCTTCAGGTGCACCTGCAACTGATTTTGCATTATCTGTTGTGACCGATTGAGATTGAGCATAATCGTATGTTGTGGTATTGCCTTCATATAAAACACCCATACTTTTTAGCAAACTAACCATCTCAGCATAAGTTTTAAATTTTGGTAGTTTAACTTCTTGATTAATTTTAATAATTGCAGGACTACTTTTTAAAGTTTCTCCCGAAATTAAAGGAACTTTATCAGCAGTATTACTTGAATTTTCCGAATTGCTTTCTGATTGCGTTATTGAACCGCTTGAATTTGAGTTTTGAATTGAAGTATTTGCCTTTTTAAACCATCCAAAAACATTCGCCAAAATTAAAATTCCAAAAACAATAGTCATAGCCGTTGAAGATGCTAAAATAATTAATAATCTTTTTTTATTCATAATAAATTCCTCCAATTTATTTAGTTTTTGCTCTTTAATTTAATCTACAACTATTTAGACTATAAAAATAGTAAAAAGTTCCCGTTTATTAAAAAGTATTTCATATTAAGATTATATCATATTAATTTTAATGTGCAACACAAAATGGCACTCTCGTTTTTTGTTGACTAAGGTATATTTTTGTGATAATATTAAACAAATTAAAAAGATTTTCAATTGTTTTTCGGAAGGAATTGAGTTTTAAATGGTAAACCAACTTTCAAGACTATTAATTTTATTAAGACAAGAAAAGGGAATATCACAAAAAAAAGCCGCAGATGCTTTGGAAATTTCTCAAGCCTTGCTATCCCATTATGAAAAGGGAATTAGAGAATGTGGCTTGGATTTTTTGATAAAGGTTGCTAATTTTTATAATGTGTCCACCGATTACTTATTGGGCAGAACAGCCGATAGACAAGGCGCCATTTTTTCATCAGAAGATATCCCCGATGAAAATTCAATGGGAAAGGAAAATATTTATAAGGGTAGTGTTTTGTCTACCTTAAATAAAAGATTAATATTTAATTCATTAAACATTCTTTTTGACCTTTTGCAAAAAACCAACAATAAGCAAATAGTAAATGAGGTTTCCACTCATATAATGCTTTCGGTTTATAGAAATTTTCGCTATATATATTGCTTAAATGAGGATAATCCAACAAGCCTTTTTGCCGCAGATAATGCTGTTTTTTCTCATTTATGTAACTGTGCAGAAAATATGGCTGAGTTAAATGTTAGTTGTTTAACTAATTATAAACAATCAAAAAGTATTAAACCAATAAATATTGAAAAAGAAAAATTTACTTTAAATCAACAAGAAATAGAGAGGCTTTATCCTTTGTATGCGTCGTCATTGCTAAATTTAATTCAAAATTGCGAAACAAAAATGAATGTCAGAAAAAAGTAAAAATTAATAAGACAAAACAAAAAATGGGCGAATAAAAACCGCCCATTTTTTTTATTTTGCTTAATCAATACTCAACCACTCTTAACTCCTCGTTCCTAATTCCTAACTGTTATTAATCAATTAACTAAAACCCCATTATCATTTTGCAGTAAAATCAATATATCCTCTTCATTGCCATTTTCCTCATATTATGAGCTATACTTAATACTAATTCTCCATTAAAATATAGAAAATATTTTAATACGAAAGGGTAAACTTTCAAAACATTTTGTAAAAATGTTTGAGAATGAAAAGACATGGAAAGACAGGGTTCAGTCTAAACGGTCCCTTATGTTCGCTGTAATATTATAAACTATATTAGCTAATTGTTTGTATTCCCAAAAGATGTTTTTTTATCGCAATTAAATCGCTTATAGAAATATTCCCGTTGTCATAAATATCTCCGGCAATTTTATTAATACCATTCAAAAAATTTATTCCCAACAAGTGGTTTTTAACAGCTGCTAAGTCCAAAATATCAATAATATTATCCCCATTAGTATCACCCAATTTATAAATATTTGCTATTGTAACAGTTTTATTTGTTACATTTCCGGCATCATCGGTTGCCACAAATTCAAAGATACCGTTTTCAGCAAAAGTATGAGTTGGAGCATTTAATGAACCTTCATTTGTTGAGGCAGTTACTGTAATATTTTTATTTGTTGGAGTTGTATTATAATCTGCAAGTGTTATCATAGGTGCCACCTTATCAATATTATTTATTGTTACTGTTATTGTTATAACATTGCCCACATCATCTGTTGCCACAAAATCAAAGCTGCCATTTTCAGTAAATGTATGGCTTGTTTCATTTAATGTACCTTCATTAGCCGCAGCTGTAACAGTAACATTTTGATTTGTCGGAGTGTTAACATAACTATTTATTGTAATACTCACTGAAGGTATTACTACGAACTGTATATTTTTACTTGCTGCAAATGTCTTAGCATATGAATTGTCAGCCCCATATATAACTACTTTTGTGCTACCGAAAAATGCATTTGGTGCAATACTTGTTACACTATTAGGAATTGCAATTTTAATTAAATTAGCACAACTGCTAAATGTATCGCTACTTATACTTGTTACACTATTGGGAATGGTTATTGTTGTTATGCCGGAGCATAGGTAAAATGCTCCATCTCCTATACTTGTTACACTATTTGGAATTGTTATTGATGTTATACCACAACTACTAAATGTATTATTTCCAATACTTGTCACACTATTGGGAATGGTTATTGATTTTAAACTAATACATTGATAAAAAGCAAACTCTCCCAAAATTGTTACACTATTTGGAATGATATAGCAAGTTGTTGTTTTCCCTGCAGGGTATTGAATAATTATTGTCTTATCTTTGTTAAACAATACTCCGTCGGTGCTTGAATAAAATAAATTATTTGAGTCCACATTAATTGAGGTTAAGACGGGAGAAAAATAAAATGCTTGTTTTCCTATACTTGAAACACTACTTGAAATATCTACTGTTGTTAATTTTAAACAACCAGAAAACGCATAATCTCCAATGATTGTTACACTATTTGGAATTGTTATTGATGTTAAACTACTGCAAGATGAAAATGCATAATTACTGATATTTGTTACACTATTTGGTATTATTATTGAGGTTAATTTTCTGCATCCATAAAATGCATAGATCCGAATATTTTTTACGCTATTTCCTATTGTTATTGAAGTTATTCCACTACATTGTAAAAATGCATAGTTATTTATATTTATTACACTATCCGGAATTATTACTGAGGTGATACTGGTTTTATTTTCAAACGCATTATATCCAATTTCAGTTACCGGTTTCCCTGCAATTGTATCAGGTATAGTAACCGCACCACCGGTTCCCGTATAACCTGTAATTCTAACATTAGCACCATTATCAATTAACGCATAATTAAAATTCCCACTTGATAATGCAAACGATGGCAATGCCAAACTCGACACCAAAGAAATCGCCAAAAGTAATGTTAATAAAACCGATACTGCTTTTTTAATAATATTCACTTTTTTCATTTTGTCCCCTCCAAATTGTGTTTAATTAAGTGTAATTTTTTTCTAATTAAGTAGTATTATATTGTATTTATATTAATATTTCAATATATATATAACATTTTACTGCCAAAGGGATGCACCAAAGGGACGGAGTTTTGACAATCATATATATTATGCTAATTTAACATCTAAATATTACATACATAATAGCATATTGAAAACTATTTTGTCAATCACAAATTTTTTTGTTTTTTATTCAAAAGTTGAGCAAAAAAATGGACGAATTTACTCGTCCATTTCTCATTTGTGCAAACAATTTTTTTGTACAAACTTCCCATTTTTAATATAATTATGCATTATTTTCTTTTATCAATTAACTAAAACCCCATTATCATTTTGCAGTAAAATCAATATATCCTCTTCATTTCCATTTTTTGCGTTTATATATATTAACATATTTTTATCGTCAATAGTTTTACATTTAAATTCATAGCAAAGTCGTTCAACTTTTCCCGGAGTTGGTATAATACATAGCTCACTTCCTTCAATTTTTAAAGAAGGGCTAACTTTTTTTTCTGCTTGTGCTTTGGTTAAAATTGGAGTTACATCTCTATTTGTAGTATGATTCATTAAATATCCATTTGCTTCAAAACTCATAATTTTACCATCATTTAAAGAAACACCCACCTTAATTAAATCGGGATAACATATTGCATTATCTAATACATAAGCGAAATTAATTGTTAAAATATTATTGCCTTCATAATAATAGCTTTCTTTCATATTTTTATAATTCTTGCTAATTAAAAACCCTTGTGCTTTCTTAATTGCTTGCTCAAAACTAATATTTTTAGCGGTAATAGCAGCACTATTTAACATACTATAAACAAATCCGCCCTGCCGAGTAATTTCAATTGAAACAGTTCCACTATTAAACGAAAAGGTGGGAATTAAACCATTAGTTTCGCCTACATAAACGATATTTTCAATATTTACATTTAAAAATTCCGCCGCCTTTTTTTTAGCATTTACATTAGAAAATTGAGGTTGATTTTTTAGCATTGTAGGGGATAAGTTTTCTAAATGCTCGCTAAATGGTCCATCATAAATTAATTTTGGGTAACTTGCAATATCCTCTTCAATTTTAGCCATTTCACTTGTTAAACTTATGGCATTCTCATTGCCGTTTTTTTCAGTGTTTTTAATTAAATTTAATAGTTCATTATTTTTTAGATTTCCATTTTGCACCTCGCTTTGCAAGAAACTAATTTGTGTTGCTAAAATTGTGGCTTCATCCGAAAGGTTTTTCAAAGTTTCTCTATCTTGTTCGTTAATTACTCCACCCTCTAAAACTTTCCTCGATAAAGAATTCACATACTCACCTGTTTGAGATAAAAATTTTGCTGTTCCCATTAAATTAGAAGCATAAAAAGGCAATGCCGAAATGCTTTCCTTTGCAGCACTGGTTGTTTTCCAAATTTGACTTGCCAAACCCACTAACTGCAATGAAGAATTTGCATATAGGCCCTTTTGCAAAGTGGCATCAATAGTATTCATATATTCCGATAATTGTGCAAATGAGCCTTGATAGGTATAGCTAATATATCGTCTGTAAATTGAAGATTGAACAAAAAAGGTAAGTGCAAAACCAGCTATAACTGCCATTAAGGATACAGTATAGCTTATTATTCTAATTAATTGTCTTCTTGTTAAATGCATAATTAATTCAATTCCTTTCGCTTTTGTTAGTATTATTTTTTTGCTTTTGGTAAAAATTATACATTATAATTTTAAAATATTGAAAAAATAAAAATTTTTTTTAAAAAGCATTGCTATTATCAATTTTATGTGGTATTATGTTTTGGCTAATTAATAAACTATGGAATTTAAATAATAACCTATTCTCTTTAATTTTTTTTGAAGACATGAAAGATTATTTTTCACTTTCCAAATAAATTAAAGGAGGATATTAATATGGCTGATAAAACAATTAAGTGTAAGGATTGTGGAGCAGATTTCTTGTTTACTGATAGTGAGCAAGCATTTTACAAGGAAAAGGGTTTTGAAAATGAACCACAAAGATGTGCTGATTGCAGAAGATTAAAGAAGCAACAAAGAAATGAAGGCGGCTTCGGCGGCAACAGAAACTTTGGCGGCGAAAAAAAGTGGTAAACTAACTCTTAGTTCACAATAAAAAGCCTCTTGAATATTTCAAGAGGCTTTTTATTATAGTATTTTAGAAATAAATCACTTGAAAAGAAATCACTTAATTAATTTAGCTTTTCGCAAAGCCATTACAACAACAACCGACAAAGTGTCACCTATCATTGACGACTTAAGAAAAATTTTCTATAATATTTTAAAATAATATTTGCATATTATTATAAAAAATGCTATTATTATAAAAAAACTAATTATTAAATTAAAATGGAGGCAAAAAATGAATAGTGATAAGATTCAACCCATAGCTGGAACACCTATTAATACAACTATTTTTATGAGGCCAAAGCAAACTATTAATAACCAAAATAACGATATTACTGATGATAGTGCTTTTGCTGATTACAAATATTTGTTTTTTGTTTTAATTAAGAAATGGTGGATAATTGCTTTAATTGCAATTGTTAGTGGAATTATTGCGGCAATATATTCCTTTTTCTTTGCAAAACCAATTTTTAGTGCTGAGGCGAGTTTGTATTTATATAGCAAAACAAGTCAAAGTGCTTTATTGTCGGAACTCAATGCAAGCGAGCTTTTAGTTAAGGATAGTTTGGAAATAATAAAAAGTAATACGGTAATGCAAACGGCTATTAAGAAAATTACTGTGGCAACTAAACCTTCCATTTCATCATTAAAAAACAGCACTTTCGTATCATCACAATCTGATACACGAATAATAAGAATACGAGTTGAGGACACAAATGCCTCAGATACAGCATTATATGCCAATGCAATTGCTAAATCATTTGTGGAAGAAATGAGCAATTTAATAGGTTCGGACTATCAAAGCAATGATATTGTAAATGTTCTTGATGAGGCTAATAAGCCGACATCTCCAATTAAACCCAATAAGTTAGTAAACATTCTAATTGCTGTTCTTATTGGAGTTTTTTCTGGAGCGGCATTGTTATTTGTTTTAGAGAAAATAGATGATACTCTTAAATCACCAGAAAAGGTTAAAGCTATATCAGGACTTCCTATGTTAGGAGCAATAATGTTCTTTGATGAAAAATAAAAAAGGAGAATTGACTTATGTTAAATACAAAATCATTAATAATGGTAAATAAAAAAAGGTCGCCTGCCGCTGAGGCATATAGAATGATAAGAACAAGTCTTTTATATTCTAAAAATGGTCAGTTACCTCAAGTTATTATAGTTACAAGCACAAGGACTAGTGAAGGAAAAACTACCACCGCAAGCAATCTCGCCTTGGCATTTGCTCAAACAGGAAGAAAGGTTTTGCTTTTAGATGGTGATGTTAGAAAGCCTTCAATTCACCAGCTTTTTGGAATTAGCAAATTAAAAGGTTTAACTTCCTTGCTTAAAAACACTTCAACAATAACTGAAAGTGTTTTTCATATTGATGATTATAATATTGATATTATGCCTTCAGGTCCCAGTATGTCGGACCCTACAGAACTTTTATCTTCTTCTATTTTATCTGAAATATTTAATGAGCTAAAAGAGATGTATCAAGTAATATTAATTGATACTCCTCCTGTTGGAGTTGTAACTGATGCGGCTA
This sequence comes from uncultured Oscillospiraceae bacterium, assembly GCA_964520885.1. Taxonomy (GTDB): domain Bacteria; phylum Bacillota; class Clostridia; order Oscillospirales; family SIG519; genus CAZFQD01. The sequence continues at coordinate 42,506 of CAZFQD010000001.1, forward strand.
TGTTAGCTCCCATTGCTGATGGATATGTTATAGTTGTTTCCGAAGGTGGAGCTACTGTTGCAGAATTTAAAAACGCCAAAGACCATCTTGAAAAAGTTGGAGCTGACATTTTAGGGGTAGTATTTAACAAAATGGGTGCTGTTTTGGGCAAGGATAGTTATTATTATAAGTATTATTATAATAGATATTATTATTATGGTTATGGAAGTGTTTATGGTTCTAAAAACAAGAAAAAGAAAGGTTTGTTTAAAGATAAAAAAACAACTCCAAACGAAGAAACAAAAAATTCTGAGTTGAATAAAGAAACTACTAAAACTGAAAATAAATAATAGATAGGAGGGATTCTCTTGTCTAATAATAAAAAATTTATTGATTTACATATACATACTAATATGTCTGATGGAAGTTATTCCCCTGAGGAAATAGTATTATTAGCAAAACAAAATGGCATTAGTGCTATTGCTATTACCGACCATGATACTTTCGAGGGTGTTGAAGATGCTATGTATTATGGGGCAAAATACGGAATTGAAGTAATAGCGGGTGTTGAAATAGGTATTGATTTTAGTTATAACTTTGGTGTTCATGGTTTAGCCTATTTTTTTGACAATAGATTTTTACAGTTACAAGAGTGGTTTTTTAATTTAAGAAATTATAATGTAAATTCATTTATTGATAGTATTTCAAGAAAAGTTATTGAAATTGGAATACCTTTTTCAAATAAAGATTTTATGAAATTTTCAGGCAATAAATATATTAACATCTATTGCGTTTTTGATTATATTTCCACTATAAGTGATTATACAAGTGCTTTTGAGGTTGAAAAAGAATTGTTTACTTTTGGCAAGCCTTGTTTTATTGAAGGTTTGAACATAATTTCTGAAATTATTAGAATTGTTAAGGATTGTGGTGGTAAATTATTTCTTTCTCATCCATTCAAATACGGATTAGAAAAAAATGATGCAATTGAATTAGTAAAAACTGCAAAATTAAGAGGCTTTGATGGAATTGAGGTTTATAACGGAGAATCCTCATTAGAGCAAACAAAAATTCTTGAAAATTTAAGTAAAGAGTTGAAATTTTTAATCACTGGCGGAAGTGATTTTCATGGAGAGAACAAACCAAATGTTAAAATTGGAATTGTAAATAATAAAAATTTATCTTATGAAATATTAGAAAAAATTAGAAATTGATATTTTTTCTTTATTTTTTTATTATTATGTTGAATAACAAAAATTAATTAACATAAAATAATTAAGTGCCAAGGGGTGAAAATGTGAAAAAAGTAATAAAAATTATTTTTGGGATATTAGTAACTGCCGTTATTTTATATTATAGTATTCAAGCTCTTGGTTTAGTAGATTTTAGAACAATTAGAAGTATAAACATTAATTGGTTTTATATTTTTTTTGCAGTAGTAGCTTTTGTTGGAAGTAACTTAGCTAAAGGAGCTATGTATACTTTTGGAATAGCTAAGGGAATTAGTTTTTTTGATGCAGTTAGATTTAATTCTGTTGGTAATGCTTTAAATATGGTGCTTCCTTTTAAGGCTGGAGACGGATTAAAACTCTCGCTTTTTCCTAAGGAATACTCTGTTTCTCAAAGAGGGGTTTTATTTGGTCTTTCAATGGCATTAGACTGTATTTCTATTATATTCTTTGCAATATTAGCATTGTTGTTTTCTGATTTTACAAAAGATATAATAGGATATAACCTTGACCTTAAAGCTCTTATTATTGTTAGTAGTATAGTAATATTTTTATTGGGCTTTGGTGGAATTGTAATTGGAATGCGTTTTGAAAAAACAAAACAACAAATCCTTGATTTACTAAAAGGCGATATAAAACATGCCTTAATGTATAATATGCTTTCTTGGTTTTTGCTATATGTTTCTAAGGTGTTTAGTTTATTGGCTTTAGATTATTTTACTTTAATCCCCTCAATAAAAGATGCTTTGTTAGTTACGGTAACAACTAATGTTGCATTAGTAATCCCAGCTGCTCCGGGAGGAATAGGCCTTTTTGAATTTGCTTGTGTAATTGCTCTTACTCAATCTAATTTGAATGTCGCTGAGGCTACTACTGCTGGCATTGTAATTCATATAATACAATACATAGGGCTTGTGCCTATGGGAATTTATTATTATTTTAAAGGATTGAAGAGAAAAAATGCCTAATGGTTTTATTAAGGCTTTAGCAGTAACAAAATTTTATGAAATGGGCTATTCAAGGCTTAGTGCGTTAGATAGAATTACTACAACTATTAACAAAGGTGAGTTTATTGCAATACTTGGTCCATCCGGTTCTGGAAAATCCACCCTAATGAATTTAATTGGGGGACTTGACTTGCCTGAACAAGGCAAGATTTTTGTTAAAGGACAAGATTTATCAAAACTTTGTGATAAGGAAATGTCTTTGTATCGCAATAAAACGGTCGGTTTTGTTTTTCAAAGTTTTAATTTAGATAATTCATTAACTGCAATAGAAAATGTAATGCTCCCATTAATGTATGCTGGAGTTTCACGGTCAAAAAGGGCAGATATTGCCTACGAGGCACTTTCTAATGTTGGTCTTTCTGATAGAGTAAAACATCGCCCCTCAGAACTTTCGGGTGGGCAAAGACAAAGAGTTAGCATTGCAAGAGCAATAGTTAATCAACCTGAAATTATTTTAGCCGATGAACCAACAGGTAATTTAGATACTCAATCTGGCGAAATGGTGTTAAACCTTTTGCAAGAGTTAAACAAAAAAGGCTACACAATAATAATGGTAACCCATAATCCTTTGCAAGCGAACTATGCAAATAGAGTAATAGAAATATGTGATGGGAAAATTGTGAGGGATGAATGTTTGAACAATTAATAACCAACAACACAATCTGCCATCTTTTTTGCTACCCATCTAAAAAAAATAAGCCTAATAAGTTAGAACAGCAAATTTTATCATTAAACAAAGTGGTATCATTAAGTAAAACGATTTCATTAAATGAGCAAAGCGAGTGATTTCATTAAGCAAAGCGATTTCATTATTAAAACTTAAAACTTAACAACTAAAATGAAAAAATGAAAACGGGACTTATGTCCCTTAATGAAACCGCTACACTAAATGATATCGGTGCTTTGCACCTAAATGATATCGTGCTACGCACTTAATGTTTGCTGATTAAACTTATAGCCATAAAAACCATAAACGAAAGGACAAATTTTATAATGAGTGATACCGCACTGCAAGAAGTTACAAGATGTTTAAAATGCAAAAATGCACCTTGTATGAAAGCATGCCCTGTCCAAACACCTTTACATAAGGCATTTGACCTTTTGGAAAATGGAGAAATTGAAAAGGCGGGCAAGTTGCTTTTTGACAATAATCCTCTCTCAATTGCTTGTGCTCATGTTTGTCCTCAAGAGTTACAATGTGAAGGCAACTGTGTATTAGGAATAAAAAGCCTTCCCATTAGGGTGCATGAGGTTGAAAAATATATTTCAAATTTCTATTTGGATTTAAAAGAAAAAGATGTCCCGAAAGCGGATATAAACAAAAGAGTGGCAATTATTGGAGCCGGTCCCGCAGGCATTACTATTGCAATTGTTTTAGCCAAAAAGGGTTATGCAACTACTATTTTTGAAGTTTATGATAAAATAGGTGGTGTTTTGCAATATGGAATACCTGAATTTAGATTGCCAAAGCAAATTTTAGAACGATTAAAGCAGAAAATGCTGGATATGGGTATAAAAATTCGCCCCAATACTCTTATTGGGCAAACTATTACAATAGATGATTTACTTAATGATGGTTATAAAGCTGTTTTTATTGGCACAGGAGTTTGGAAAGCCAACACTTTAAAAATTAAAGGCGAAACATTTGGCAATGCCCATTATGCTATTGATTATTTAAAAATGCCTCAATCATATAACCTTGGAAACAGCGTTTGTGTAATTGGTGCCGGAAATGTTGCAATTGATGTTGCCCGCACTGCTTTAAGAAATGGAGTAAGAGAAGTAACAATAATGAACAAAGGCAATGAATATGATATGGCATCCTTAAAATCAGGAATTGCTTATGCCAAGTTGGATGGGGTTAAGCTTTTGCACTTTAAAATGCCGATAGAAATTTTAGATGATGGTGTAAAATATTTAGAAACTTGTTATAACGATGGAAACTTACTTATTGTAAAAGAAAACAGTGAGGGATTTTTTCCTTGTAGCAGTGTAATTATTTCAATAGGACAAGGACCTCGTTCTCTGATAGTTTCAAGCACAAAAAATATTTCAGTGAATAATAAAGGGCTTGTTATAACTGATAAAGAAGGTAAAACTTCAAAGGAAGGCGTTTTTTCCTCTGGTGATGTGGTTACCGGTGCAAAATCAGTTGTTCAAGCTGTTGTGCAATCTAAAATAGTTGCTGATAATATAGATAAATATGTAACTGAACTCTTAAAAAAAGAAAAGAGACCTTGATTTTGGCTCTCTTGACAATATATTTTTCTTATGATAAAATAAATGAAAATTTGCATAAAAATATTATTAGGAGAGTGTAAAATGAACTATTTTCTTACAGAAGAACAGCAAATGATTAAAGACCTTTCTAAAACAATAGCAGATGAAAAAATTGCTCCAGTAGCAATTCAATATGATGAAGAAGGTAAATTCCCAAATGATATAATAAAAATATTAGCAGATTCTGATTTGTGTGGAGTATATATTGAAGAGCAATACGGCGGTTTAGGCGGTGGTATTTTTGAAATGGCACTTGTTATTGAGGAATTAAGCCGTGCTTGTGGAGGAATAGCACTTTCTTATGCTGGAACAGGACTTGGAACTTTTCCAATTATTCTTTTTGGAAATGATGAGCAAAAAAATAAATACTTACCCCAAGTTGCATCAGGCAAAAAACTTGCGGCTTTCGGTTTAACTGAAGCCAATGCCGGTAGCGATGCCGCCGGTGTTCAAACCACAGCAGAATTAGATGGTGATGAATACATATTAAATGGGACAAAACAATGGATAACAAATGGTGGCGAGGCTGATATTTACACAATAATCGCTTGTACAAATAAAACAAAAGGTTCAAGAGGCTTTTCGGCATTTATTGTTGATAAAGGCACACTCGGTTTCTCTTTTGGAAAAAAAGAAAACAAAATGGGAATTAGAGCTTCTTGCACTGTTGAATTAGTTTTTGAAAACTGTAGAATTCCAAAAGAAAATCTGCTTGCAAGAGAAGGAATGGGCTTTATTGTGGCTATGAAAACGCTTGATAGAACAAGACCGGGCGTTGCCGCTCAAGCATTAGGTATTGCACAAGGTGCTTTTGAAGTAGCAGTAAAATACTCAGGAGAAAGAGTTCAATTTAGGCAAAAAATTTCATCTTTCCAAGCAATTCAACACATATTAGCTGATATGGCAATTCAAATAGAAGCTTCAAGAGCATTAGTTTATCAAACATGCAAATTTATTGATAGTGGTGCGAAAAATATTTCCAAAGATTCTGCTATGTGCAAGGTTTTAGCATCTGATACTGCAATGAAAGTTACTACTGATGCCGTTCAGGTTCTCGGAGGATATGGCTATATGAAAGAATATCCTGTTGAAAAAATGATGAGAGATGCAAAAATCACTCAAATTTATGAGGGAACAAACCAAATTCAAAGAAATGTAATTGCACTTGAATTGATAAAAGAACAATCAACCAAGTAATAGTAAATTATATTTAATTAGCGGCTTCAATTGAAGCCGTTAATTTAAAGTTTTTTATAAGATATAAAGGAGTGAATATATTGAACATTATTGTATGTATAAAGCAAGTTCCAGCTACTGATGAAGTAAAAATCAACAAGGAAACCAATACTATTATTCGCGAGGGAGTTTCGGCAATTATTAATCCCTTTGATTCTTATGCTATTGAAGAAGGTTTGAGAATTAAAGATAAAATTGGCGGAAATGTTACTGTTATGAGTATGGGAATTCCTGCTGTTGCCGATCTACTTAAAGAAACCATTTCTTTTGGTGTTGATGATACCGTTTTGCTTAGTGACAGAGCATTTGCAGGTGCCGATTCATTAGCCACTGCTTATGCACTTTCAATGGGAATAAAAAAAATAGGGCAATATGATTTAATAATTTGCGGAAAACAAGCAATTGATGGAGATACAGCACAAGTAGGTCCTTCTCTTGCTGAAAAATTAGGTATTCCTCATACAACCTATGTTAAAAAAATTGAAGAAATCCGTGAAGGATATATAAGATGCCAAAGAATGACTGATGATGGCTATGAAGTTATTGAAATGTCTTTGCCTGCTGTTATTACTGTTGTTAAAGAAATAAATGAACCGAGATTACCATCTATAAAAAATAAAATTCGTGCAAAAAATGCCACAGTTAATGTTCTTACTGCTGATGATATAGGTGCAGATAAAGAATTATGCGGATTAAAAGGCTCTCCTACTCAAGTTGTTAAAACTTTTGTCCCCACTCATAATGTTAATAGTGAAATGATAGAGGGGCAACCAAACGAGCAAGCAAATAAATTAGCAGATAGGTTAATGAATTTGAATATAAAGATTAGTAATTAAGATTAATTTGGAGGTTATTATGGCAGAAATTAAAATAATTCTTGAAAAATGTATAGGATGTAAACTTTGTATTAAGGCTTGTCCGTTCGGTGCAATAGAGGTTGAGGAAAAAAAGGCTAAAATCCTTGATAATTGCACTTTGTGCGGTGCTTGTGTATCGTCTTGTAAATTCGACGCCATTGATTTGCAAAAAGATGAAATAAAAGAAACAAATGATTTAGCCTCATATAAAGGTGTTTTAGTATTTGGGCAACAAAAAGACAGTGTTGCTTCAAGCGTTACTCTTGAATTGCTTGGAGAGGGAAGAAAATTAGCCGACAAATTAGATGTTTCTTTATTGGTAGCTTTATTGGGAGAAAATATTGAAAATACAGCAAAAACATTGATTTCTTATGGTGCCGATATAGTTTATAAAGTTGATAACCCATCTTTAAAAGATTTTAATGATGAGTCATACTCAGATATATTTGTTCAAATAATAAATGAGTATAAGCCGGAAATTATTTTAATGGGTGCTACTACTTATGGAAGGTCTTTAGCACCAAGAGTTTCTTCAAGGCTAAATACTGGCCTTACAGCAGATTGCACTAAACTTGAAATAGATGAAAAAGAGAATATTCTTCTCCAAACAAGACCAGCATTTGGTGGCAATTTAATGGCTACCATTATTTGCCCCAATCACAGACCGCAAATGTCCACAGTCCGTCCAAAGGTTATGAAGGCTTTAGAGCCTGATAGTTCAAGAACAGGGCAAATAATTAATGCAGATGTAAAAATACCACAAAATTTAAAAACAAAAGTTATAGATGTGGTATCAGAGCTTTGCGAAACAGTTAATTTAACCGAAGCAGATGTTATTGTTGCGGGTGGCAGAGGTATGTCGGACCCTAAGAATTTTAAGTTACTTGAAGAGCTTGCAAAAGTTTTGGGTGGTGCAGTCGGTGCTTCCCGTGCCGCCGTCGATGCCGGCTGGATAGAATATAGCCATCAAGTAGGGCAAACAGGCAAAACAGTAGGTCCAAAAGTCTATTTTGCATGTGGCATTTCTGGTGCTGTTCAGCATATTGCAGGAATGTCCTCATCGGATATAATTATTGCAATAAATAAAAATCCCGATGCACCAATCTTTAAAATAGCCACATACGGAATTGTAGGCGATGTATTACAAGTTATTCCGGCTTTGATAAGTGAGTTTAAAAATAGATAAATAAAATTATTAACTATTTGAAAAATGAGTAGACAAAATAGGAGCGGCAAACCAAGTGATGTACTAAAAAAATATTTTTAAATAATTTCGAGGTGCAGTAATGATACGAAAAAGAATAAAAAAGAGGCAATTATTAAAAAAGAAAAAGCGAGGCGAATTTTTTCTTTATTTAACAGTAATTATTTTTTCTGTACTTTTTCTTTTTTTAGGGAATAAAATTGCAACTAATGATTTACCTGTTTTAAATGGTGATTATTCAAAGCAAACAATTGTAACGGCAAAAATAGAAAAAATAACGGACAGGTCTTTAGAAGAATATAGCCTTGATGAAAATAATACGAATAAAATTGTTAAGATAACCTTTGATGCTATGATTCTCAGCGGAGCAGAAAAAGGAAAAAAAGTTGCAGGAATTCAAAGCATTGGTAGCATTTACATTTATGATATGAATACACCAGAGGTCAAAAAGGGGGACAAAATTTTACTCCTATACAACGAAGGTCAGGAAGAAATTGATTGGCAATTTGTTGAGTTTGTAAGAACGGACAAGCTTCTTGTATTTGGCATTCTTTTTGTTTTTGCGTTGCTGTTATTCGGACACATAAAAGGGTTCAATACACTACTTTCTCTTGTTTTTACTTGCGGTGCTATTTTTGCAGTTTTTATTCCATCCATACTTTCCGGAAAAAATATTTATTTATCATCTATAATCATTTGTTTATATACAATTTTAATGACATATCTGATAGTAAATGGGTTCAATAAAAAAACACTTTCAGCCATTCTTGGTTGCTTTGGTGGAATTTTTATATCTGGAATATTAACCATTATTATGGATAAAGTTCTTGCATTAACAGGATATGTTAATGAGGAATCAGGTTATTTATTTTGTGTATCGACCGAAGCACCAATTGATTTAAAAGCAATTATTTTTGCCGCCATACTTATTGGAGCAATGGGTGCAATAATGGATGTTTCAATGTCGATATCTTCTTCTCTTTGGGAAGTAAAAAATAAATCAGACTATTCTTCTTTCAATGTTTTGTTTAAATCAGGAATGAATATTGGTAGAGATGTAATGGGAACTATGGCAAACACTTTAATTCTTGCCTACATAGGAAGTTCGCTTTCCGTAGTTTTACTTCTTAGCATATATAGCACATCTTTAATATATCTTTTAAATCAGGAAATGATTGTTGTAGAAATCATTCAGGCACTTGTAGGCAGTTTTGGAATATTGTTTACAATACCTTTAACCTCTCTTATTTGTGCTGCAATTTACAATAAAGACATTAATGAAAACAGAGCAAGACAGGAGATAAGTTAACTAGCATAAGTAAAGGGATAATAGAAAAGTTATAAATGTATAAATTATACCAAAGACACAGAACAGGTCTGACCCCAAAAAAGTAGACAAAATAGGGACGGATAATATATGCTAAAAATATGGAAATGAAAAGAATGAAAAAAGTATATTCAGACTAGTTCAAAAAGTATGTAATAGAAAATTATTATAACAGTCCGTTGGGAATAAAAGTAATTGCCCAAAAGAAGGAGCATTTTATATTATTATGGCATTTTCTTTATTAATTTTATTTTCATCTTGTAAGCCAAATATTAATTCATCAAGTTCGATTGTTTCAAACAATAGTTCTAATATGGTATCCTCTGAGCTATTAAATAAAGTTTCAAAGCTGATAATATTTGCAGAGGAACACAGATATTAAAGAGCAACTCTCCTTTGGGACCATTTATTCCTATATCTGATAAACCTATTACTCCTAATGATTGGGAGTGCCTTGACGGAACTTTGTTGATTGAAAATGGAATTCCTTATATAATATTTTCTCATGAATGGGCACAAGTATATGATGGGCAAATTTGTGTTATGCCTTTGTCCGAAGACTTGAAAACACCATTAGATAAGCCAACCATTCTATTTAGAGCATCAGAAGCCCCTTGGACAATGGCTAATAATTGGAATGATATTTAAAAGCTTAGGTAATGAGCTTATACTTACAATTCATTGTCCAAATAATACTCCGTTTGAGCGACCTGTTTTCTTTAAAATTGAAGAAAAAAATGGGCAAGATTAAAGATATTGTTTATACTCCAAATGTTAAAAACGTAGCAATTTACGATAAAATATATGCTGAATATGAAATATTACACGATTACTTTGGCAAAAATGCCAACGATGTTATGAAAAGGCTTAAAAAGATTAAGAAGGAAACGAGGTAAAATATTATGCTTAAAAAATATGTGTACATCTGCAAATAATGATAGCGAATG
>CAZFQD010000002.1:0-45334 GCA_964520885.1 uncultured Oscillospiraceae bacterium
CATTGCGAGCAAAGCGTGGCAATCTCAACCTCGCTTTGTCATTGCGAGCAAAGCGTGGCAATCTCAACCTCGCTTTGTCATTGCGAGCAAAGCGAAGCAATCCCAAAAGAAAGAGCGTGAAATATGGAAACCACCTATTATATTTATATTATGGCAAATAAAAATAACACAGTTGTATACACAGGAGTAACTAATAATCTTATTCTCAGAGTCTACCAACACAAAAACAAGATTATTAAAGGCTTTACTGAAAAATATAATATTGATAAATTAGTTTATTATGAATTATTTAACGATATAATAAATGCAATTGAAAGAGAAAAACAAATTAAAGCAGGTTCAAGAAAAAAGAAAAATGATTTGATTATGAGTTTAAATCCTGAATGGAAGGATTTATATGAGGATATTTGCAAATGAGATTGCTTCGCTTTGCTCGCAATGACTAATGGAGTGAATTCTTGAGTATGTTTCTAAATGAGATTGTTTCGCTTTGCTCGCAATGACTAACGAAGTGAATTCTTGAGTATGTTTCTAAATGAGATTGCTTCGCTTTGCTCGCAATGACAACGATTTAACCCTTGTAATAATATTTCCTTGTCATTGCGAGCGAAGCGTGGCAATCTCAACCCCACTTTGTCATTGCGAGCGAAGCGTGGCAATCTCAAATATTCTTTAAATAAAAAATATTTTAATGATTATAACACTTTAACGAAGTAAATTATTAAATTGCTAATTTTTATTGAAAATAAAAGTTATTTATGATAAAATTAAAATAATATTATTATAACCTAAGGCGGTGAAAGTTAATTGTCTGAGGGAATAGAAGATTTAGCGAAAAGAATTATGGAAACATTGAATATAAAGAAATAATAATTTCAGGAGATGATTTTATTTTAAGCGGAATTTTAGAACGAATAATTGACAGTTTAAAGGATTTTTTATACACGGCACCAATAGTTTTAATTTGCATTACTTTACACGAATATGCACATGGTTTTGTTGCCTATAAATTTGGCGATAACACAGCAAAGGAGCAAGGGCGATTAACTTTAAATCCAATAAAACATATTGACCCATTAGGAGCAATTTGTTTTCTAATATTCCATTTTGGCTGGGCAAAGCCTGTGCCCGTTCGTCCGCTTTATTTTAAAAATCCAAAAAGGGATATGGCAATAGTAGCAATTGCAGGACCTGCCACTAATTTTTTACTAACAATTCTTGCCGTTCCTTTTGTTTCCCTTTCATTAGTTTTAAGTGGGAAATATAATTTTCCATACCTAACTCAATTTTTTACACTTTTTTTAGTTATGAACATTGGATTTGCTTTGTTTAATCTGTTGCCTATTCCACCGCTTGATGGTTCAAGAATATTAGCCTTTTTTCTTCCACCTGCTCTTTATAACCAATATTTAAGATATGAAAGATATGCTTTTATAATATTAATAATTCTTATGTTTACAGGGATATTTAACGGAATATTTTCAGCAATGATTAATTTTGCAATTAATATATTAGGCACGCCAATTTATTTTATTTATGATATTTTAATAAATGTAATATAAAAGAAAAGGTGATTACACTTATGCAACAGTTATCCTATAACTTAGAGGTTTATAAAGGTCCTCTTGACCTTTTGCTTAATTTAATAGCAAAAAATAAAGTGAATATTTATGATATTCCAATATCTCTTATTTTAGAGCAGTATTTGGAGCATATAAGAGGTATGAAAGAGTTTGATTTAGAAGTAACGGCAGATTTTTTAGCTATGGCTTCACAGCTTTTATTAATTAAATCAAGAATGCTTTTACCAACCTATAATGACCAAAAGGAAGAAGACCCCCGTGAGCAATTAGTTCGGCTTTTGCTTGAATATAAACGCTATAAAGAGGTTGTAGCAAATTTCTTTAATAATTCAAATTCATATTCAAGTATTTATGTAAGAGATACAGAACAATTAGAACTTGATAATACATATTCATCAAATCATAGTTTAGAGGAATTACATTTTGCTTATAAACAAACAATAAAACGAATAAAGAGAAGACTGCCACCACCCGTAAACTCGTTTAGCGACATTGTTGGCAAGGTATTTGTTTCTGTAAACTCTAAGGTAATATTTGTTTTAAGGAGATTGTTAAAAAAAGGCGTTATTAATTTTTCTTCTTTATTTGATAATGCAAAAAGTCGTTCCGAAATTGTTGCTACCTTTTTAGCGATTTTAGAACTTACTAAATCAAAAAGGGTTAAAGTAAGCGAAAATAAAGCAGGAGAAATTAAAATTAAAATTCAGAAATAAGAAAACGCAAGTAACAAGTAACAGGTAACAATTAATGTGTCAAAACTATTTTCTTTATATAAATTCTTTGTGTTCTTTGCGATTTTTCAATTGTGCATTGTGAATTTTTACCCTCTAAAACTGAAAGGGATGTTTAATTATGAATAACAAGTTAAAAAATGAGCATACAGACAAACTTTTTAAAGCAATTCTCTCTTTACAAAATGTTGAGGAATGCTATGAACTATTTGATGATTTATGCACTATTGCAGAAATCAAGGCTATGACTCAGCGATTTTTAGTTGCAAAAATGTTAATGGAAAAGCATTCATATAACGATATTGTTGCACAAACTGGTGCTAGCACTGCTACTATTAGCAGAGTAAATAGATGCTTGTTTTATGGTAGCGACGGATATAAAAAAGCACTTGAAAAATTAGAAATTAGGAATGAGAAATGAGAAATTAAGGCGGAAGTGTTTCATTTTTCTACTTTCACTCCTAACTTCTAATTCCTCACTCCTCACTCCTCACTTAATATATTTGGAGGTCTTTATGTATTCAATAATGGCATATTTTTATGATATTTTTACAGATGATATTGATTACTGCAAAATGGCTGACAGAATAGAAAGCATATTTAAAGACAATAATTCAAAGCCTCAAATTGTCTTAGATTTAGCCTGTGGAACAGGCAATTTAACTTGCGAACTTGCAAGACGAGGCTATGATTTAATTGGGATAGATAATTCAAGCGAAATGTTAAATATAGCAAAAGAAAAGGCTAATATTGAAAACCAAAATGACATTTTATTTTTAAATCAAAATATGACAAGCATTGACCTTTTCGGAACTGTTGATGCTGTTATTTGCTCTTTAGATGGCATTAATCATCTAATAAATGAAAAAAGTGTCCTGCAATGCTTTCAAAAGGCAAACCTATTTTTAAATGAGGGTGGGCTTTTTATTTTTGATGTAAACACTTTGCATAAATTCAAAACTCTTTATTCAAATAATGCTTTTATTTATGAAAAAGACGATGTTTTTTGTGCTTGGCAAAATAATTTTAATGAAAAAAATAATATTTGCACATTTGATTTTACCTTTTTTAAAAAGGAAAAGGATAAATATATTAAGTTTAAAGATTTTATTAAAGAAAAAGCTTATGAAATAAGCACTTTAACAGATTTATTGGAAAAAGCAAATTTTCAAATTCTAAATATTTACGGTGGAGAAAAAGGAAAAAAACCTTTAAAGCAAGATGATGATAGAGCTTTGTTTGTTGCGAAAAAAGTTGAAAATTGAAAGTGGAAAGTGGAAAGTTTCGGTGGAAATGCTACGCATTTCTTTTAATTAGATAAGTCGCCAAAGGCGACAACCTTAATTATACATTATAAATTTGGAGATTTTTATGAAAGATATTTTGATTAAAGCCATTACAAAAGATGGCAGTGCAAGGGCTTACGCTATTAATTCTAAAAATATGGTAAATACTGCGGCGAATATTCACAAAACTACTGCTGTAATGTCTGCCGCTTTGGGCAGGCTACTTTCCGCAGGCTCTATGATGGGGGCTATGCTAAAAGATGAAAATAATTCAATAACCCTTTCAATCAGAAGTGATGGAGAGGCTAAGGGCTTAACAGTTGTTTCTGATAGCTTTGGGAACACAAGAGGATATGCAATTAATCCTTTTGTAGAGTTGCCTTTAAATGAAAAAGGGAAATTAGATGTTTCTGGTGCTGTTGGCAAAAATGGAACTTTAACTGTTGCTAAGGATATGGGAACTAAAATGCCTTACATTGGAACTTGTGAGTTAATTTCAGGCGAAATTGCACAAGATATTACAAATTATTTTGCAAAAAGCGAGCAAACACCTTCTGTTTGTGCTTTGGGAGTTTTAGTTAATACTGATTTGAGTATTTTGGCGGCGGGTGGTTTTATTGTTCAGTTAATGCCTAATGCCACGGAAGATACTATTGTTAAAATTGAAGAAAATTTAAAGAGTTTTACTTCAGTTACCGATTTATTAAGTAAAGGTAAAACCTTAACTGATATTTTAAACACAGTTTTAAATGGCTTTGAAATTGAAATATTATCAGAGCAAGAGGTTTTTTATAAATGCTCCTGTTCAAGAAAAAGAATGAAAAGTGCATTAATTAGCTTGGGCAAAAAAGAATTGGAAAAACTGTTTTTAGAGCAGGAAACGGCAGAGCTTCATTGCCACTTTTGCAATACTAAATATAATTTTTCAAAGGACGAAATTGAAAAAAAATAATAATGAATGAGGAGTGAATAGTATGAAAAGCTACAAAAAAGAATTGTATTTTAACACCCCGACAAGAAGGGCATACATTAACATTACCCCTCAGGTAACTGCTTGTCTTAATGAAAGCGGAATTAAAGAGGGGCTTTTGCTTTGCAATGCTATGCACATTACTGCAAGTGTTTTTATTAATGATGATGAACGAGGTTTGCATAAGGATATTGACCGCTTTTTAGAAAAATTAGCACCCGAAAAGCCATACGATATTTATGACCACAATGGCTACGAGGACAATGCGGATGCACATCTGAAACGCTCTATTATGGGGCGAGAAGTTGTTGTTGCTGTAACTAATGGAAAATTGGATTTTGGCACTTGGGAGCAAATATTTTATGGCGAATTTGACGGCAAAAGGCAAAAAAGAGTGCTGGTAAAAATCATTGGGGAATAAGTTGGCAGAACAGGAATGTTTATTTATTTCCCCCTCTTGTTACTTGATATTTTGTCTTATAAAAAAATAATATAATACTTGAACCTTTTATAAACAAATATATTCAGTTTTGAGTTAGTCTAATAACAGTAATTAGACCTTACTGAATAACTAACAAGTGAGTTATTCAGTAAGCCCTAATTATGAAAGGTTTATGGGTTCCCTTAATAACCTAAATACATTATACAAGGAATGAGAATTTAATGGCAGGAGGATTGGGCGGAGGATTAGGAGGAGGAGGACGTTTTCATTTCAGTGATATAGATAATAAGCCTAATATTTCAAAGAAAATACTTTTCAGAATTATAAAATATTTTGCACCCTATTTGAAACTTCTTGTTTTATTAGTATTTAGCATAATTATAACTTCAATATTGGGATTGATTCCACCTATATTTATAAAGAATATAATTGATGTTGCACTACCAAATAAAAAAATTGATTTACTTATAATATTAATTGTTTCATCCTTTGGAGTTGCACTTTTGAGCGGATTGATTTTGGTTGGACAAAATTATCTTAATAGTTGGATTTCAAAGCATATTATGTGTGACCTAAGAAATTATATGTTTGGTCATCTTCAATATATGTCAATTAACTTTTTTTCAAATGTTCAGACAGGGGAAATAATTTCACGAATGAATAATGATATAGGTGGAATTGAAAATATATTTTCTAATGCTTTTGTGCAAATAGTGCAGAATGTATTAATTTTTGCTACTACTGCAACTATTATGTTTTATTCAAATTGGAAGTTAGCTATTTTTGGTATGTTGATTTTACCGCTTTTTATTTTTCCAACAAGGAAAGTTGGAAAAGTAAGGTGGAAGATTGCATCTAAAACGCAGGAAAAATTAGCAGATTTAAATACAATTATGTATGAAACCTTAAATATTGGCGGGACATTTTTAGTTAAGATATTTACTAAAGAAAAACATCAACAAGCAAAATTTGAAAAAGTTAATAAAGAGGTAACAAAACTGCAGATTAAAGAATCCCTCGCCGGTCGTTGGTTTTTTTTGACAATATCCACATTTGTTGCTATTGGACCGATGATTATATATCTTGTTGGAGGTATATTGATGATTAAATATAATGATATCTCAATAGGTGGTATTGTTATGTTTGTGGCATTGCTTAACAGGCTTTATGGTCCGGTTACATCTTTTGCAAATGTTAGTGTTGACATTACACGATCATTAGCTTTGTTTGAACGAATTTTTCAGTATATTGATATGAATCAGGAAATTATTGATTGTCCAAATGCTATTAAACTTAATAAAGTTAAGGGTGCTATTAAATTTAAAGATGTAAATTTTTCATATAATGATAAAACTGAAACCTTAAAAGATATCAATATTGATATAAAATCCGGAAATTTAATTGCATTTGTTGGACTTAGTGGGGCTGGCAAGACGACTATTACATATTTGTTGCCTCGTCTTTATGATGTGAATTCAGGCTCAATCACCATTGATGGTATGGATATCAGAGATGCAACAATAGAATCGTTGCGGAACCAAATAGGCATTGTTACGCAGGATGCCTATCTTTTTAATGACACAATCCGTGAAAATCTTCTATTTTCAAAAATAGATGCTACTGATGATGAATTGATTTTGGCTTGTAAAACCGCAAATATACATGAATTGATTACTTCGCTTCCCAATGGTTATGATACAATTGTCGGAGAACGGGGTATAAAGCTTTCCGGGGGAGAAAAGCAAAGAATATCTATTGCTCGTGCTTTGCTTAAAAACCCAAGTATTGTCATCTTTGATGAAGCAACCTCAGCTTTGGATTCTGTTTCCGAATCTCTAATTCAAACTGCTATTGAACCATTACTAAAAGGTCGTACCAGCCTTGTTGTTGCACACAGACTTTCCACTATTATGGCTGCTGATTGCATTTATGTTGTAGATGACGGGTATATTGTTGAATATGGAACACACGAAGAGTTATTATCTTTAAGTGGAAAATATAAGGAATTATATGATACGCAATTTAAAAATCATAAATTAAATTGTAATTTTTGAAAATTATTGATATACTACTGACAAAAGTCAATTGTAGTAGAGGAGATTTTTGTGGAATTATTGTTTTTTATAATATCACTTTTTGCAACCATTATTGGTGCAATTGCCGGGCTTGGTGGGGGCATTATTATTAAGCCTACACTTGATGCAATAGGAATTTATAATGTTTCAACCATTTGTATTCTTTCAGCTATTACAGTATTGAGTATGGCTACTGTTTCATCAATAAAATTTATAAAGAGTGGCATTAAATTTGATTTAAAAATTATTATTCTTTCTATCGGTGCCATTTTAGGAGGAATTTTAGGGAATTATTTGTTTGAAATTTTTTCTAAAACACTAAGCGATGAAATTGCAAAATGTATTCAAGCATTAATACTTATATTTTTACTTATTTTTGTGATATTCAGAAAGCACTATCCACATTACAACATAAAAAACAAGTTTATTATAATTATTGCAGGTTTATTTATGGGCTTAATATCTTCTTTTTTAGGAATAGGAGGAGGACCTGTAAATGTTGTTATTATTTGTATTATTTTTTCAATTAGTGTTCGGGATTCTGCTGTATATTCAATATTTGTAATTTTCTTTTCGCAATTATCAAATGTTTTAGCCACCGTAATTACACAAGACCTTCATAATTATAACCTTGAAATGCTTGTTTTTATGATTCCGGCGGCAATTTTAGGTGGTTTTATTGGGGCATTTTTAAATCGCAAATTATCTAAACGAGCTGTTGAAAATATTTTTAATATAGTTATGATTTTAATCATTTCAATTAATGTATATAATGTTTTTGCTTTTTATTTTAAATAAAGGAATTGTAAAATGGAACATTTAACTTTGCTAATAAAACCTGCTTCATCTTTGTGCAATATGAGATGTAAATATTGCTTTTATTTTAGTTTGGCAGAAAACAGAAAAAATAAGTCCTATGGGATTATGCAAAATGAAACTGCAATAAATATTATTAAAAAAGCATTTTCTTGTGCAACTTCAAGTGTAAACTTTGCCTTTCAAGGGGGAGAGCCTACACTTGCAGGATTAGATTTTTTTAAATTTTTTGTTTATAAAGCAAATGAGTTAAATTTAAATAAAATCAAAATATTTTTTTCTATTCAAACAAACGGCTTAAATATTAGTGAAGAATTTGCTGAATTTTTTTATAAGAATAATTTTTTGGTAGGGCTTTCGCTTGACGGCAATAAGGAAATCCACGATTTTTTAAGATTGGATGCAAATAATAAGGCAACCCACAATAAAATAATAAAAACTGCAAAACTTTTTGATAAATATAAGGTAGAGTATAATATTTTAACTGTTGTAACCTCATATACAGCAAAGCATATTGAAAAAATATATAACTTTTTTAAAAATAATGGTTTTAAATATTTACAATTTATTCCTTGTCTTGACCCGCTTGATAGTAAACCCTTTAGTTTCCCCCATTCATTAACACCAAAATTATATGAGGAATTTTTAATAAAACTTTTTAAGCTTTATTATAAAGACTATATGTGCGGAAATTATGTTAGCATTAGATTTTTTGATAATTTAGTGAGAGTTTTTGCAGGTCAAACAAGTGAGCAATGCGGAATGTTGGGTTATTGCAATGGACAGTTTGTAATTGAAGGGGATGGAACTGTTTTCCCGTGCGATTTTTATTGTGTTGATAATTGGAAAACAGGTAATATTAACGAAATGAATTTAGAAGAAATATATAAATCAAATAAAATGCAGGAATTTATAAAAACCTCAATTTATAACAATAAAAAATGTAAGTCTTGCAGTGTTTATAACCTTTGCAGAGGCGGTTGCAGAAGAGATAGGGATTTAAACAGTAATGGAATAGCAAAGGAAAATATTTATTGTGAGGCTCTTTATAATTTTTTTACTTTTGCTGTGCCTTATTTACAAAATATTTCGCAGATGAATATTTAAAAGGAAAAAATCAAATAACCACAAAGGACACAATTCACAATTATTTTGGCTAATAACAAATAACAGCGAATTGTCAAAAATCGTGGCGAATTTCGGCACTAATCCCTGTTGTTTCAAATAAACATACGATTTTTTCAACACATTCAAAATCTGTAAGACTGTCATCTTGTATGATGGTCTTTATTTTTTGTAATAATTGAATTGATTTTAATTCTGCAATTTCTTTGAAATTAAGGTTTTGATTTTCAAAATTTTCAATTATCATTTTCCCAATTTCAAAACTTATTAATTCTTTGTATAATTCCATAATATTCACCCGAAAATAATTATATCCCAATATGGGAGAAAAATCAATATCCCAATATGAGAAAATATATAATATTTTTGGTGATAATTATGGTAATAAGAAGATTAAGAGAACTAAGAGAAGACAGAGATTTAAAACAAAGGGAAATAGCAAAAGTTTTAAAAATTCCAACTCATACTTATGGAAATTATGAATTGGGAATTAGGGTAATACCTATTGAGTATTTAGTTGAATTGGCTTTGTTTTATAAAATTAGTGTTGACTATATTTTGGAAAAGACAAATGAAATGAAACCTTATAAATAAAATTAAACGCAAAATGAATATATAGCACACAAAACGACCTTTTGTGTGCTTTTTTTGCTTAAAATAAAAATATTGCAGTTTTATGGGAAATAAAGTATAATGATTTAAAGTTTATTTATTAATGGATGTGAAATGATTTGAAATTTAAAAACTTTTTTATTAATAACATTGGAAGCTTAATATTTACCATAATCATTGGGTTGGCTTTTGTTTTATCTATTATAGGAGATTCTGGAATAATTGATATTAGTAATTGTATATTTATAAGTCAAATTCCATTAAAAAAAATAGAGGATTTTTATTTTATTGCTTTTCAGATTCAAGCTACTGTTGCTGCATTATCAATTGCAATAATTTCAATTATTGTTGGATATAGTAAAGTAAATCACTTTGGTATTTCAATTGCAAAATATATAATGTTTTTAAAACCAAGGATATTCAAATACAAACGGTTAGTAATCATTCAATTATTATCTGTGTTGTTCAACTTTGCTTTTTTATCATTTAATTTTATTAATTTATCTTTTTGTATGTTAATTTTGTCTGTGTTTATTTCTATTAAAATGTCAGTTGAATGCCTTAGAATATTTAATACGGGCACAAAATTAATAGAAGAAATAAAAGATTTTATTGTAAATAATATTAACAAAAAATATATTAAAAATATTTTAGCAAACGAGTTTAAAGAAGAATTGATAGAAGCAATTGAAAAAGACAACTTTGTTAAGTTAAGAAGAGAAATTACCTTATTTAAAGATGTATATAAAAAAGTTTTAGAAGAAAATGATTTAGAAAAGTTAAAGAATAACATTTCTGAAATAAATGATGTTTATAGTGAAATTCTCATAAAACTATATACTAAAAAAAGAATGATATTTTTTAGTATTGCAAGTAAAAGCATTATTGATATTTATACATTAGTAAATTCAAGAAATAAAGAAGATGATTTTTATTATTTAGAAGTTTGGGATAATGTTTTTAGGAGTTTTATATTATGTTTAGACAAAGTTGATTTTAAAATTGATGAAATTAGATATTATTTTGAAGATTTAAGAACTGTTCTTTATAATAACATTGATACGAAAACATCTCAAGATAATAGCATTGATACGAAAACATATCAAGTAAACCACTATGTCTCTAGTTTAGTAAAACATTCATATTATAGAATGAAAAAGAATAAATGTTTTAATGCTGAAGATTATAAAAGAATTAACGATTATTGGGCACGATTATTTGATTATGAATTGATAAATGACTATGACAAATATGTAAAAACTAAAAATAAAACAATGATAGATATAAGTATAAAAGAAATTTTATTTTTTATTAAAATTTTAATTGATGAAAAAGATAAAGAATTAATTGAAAAATGCTTTTTTGAGTTTTTATCTAATTATATAAAATTTGATAAAAAATATAATGTTTTCATTATTAATATATATATATATTTTTATTATCTTGCTGAAATTGAAACTGAAGACTTTGTAAATATTGAAGATAAGAATTTTTACAAAGAATTACTTCTAAAATATAGAAACAATTTTTCCGAGTGGATATTTCATGATACCAATTTAGAAGAATCAATTTTAGAAAACATTATTATTAATAGGCACGAATGGGAAAGAATGAATGATGGTGAAATAAAGGCAGTTTTAATGGATAAAACAAAAAATTATTTTGTTTTGTTTATATGTTTAATTATTTCAAAATATTCATCAAAATCAAATGATGATTTTATTGAATATTGCAAAAAACAAACAGAAGATAGATTAATTTTTAGATATTTACAATATTTTTTAAAAGAAACAATAGATAAGACAAAAGAAGATTTTATAAAATTTAGGAATTTGTGTTTTAAAGAAACTCCTATTGATATAGAAATTGAAAGTATTGATAAATTAAATGAAAAATTGAAAATTGCTTATTTAGAAGAACTAAAAAATGAGGTTATAAATAAATTTGAAGAATTTGAAAAAACCAGCAATCAACTTAAAATTGAATTAAAAAAGATTTTTGAAAATAAAATTAACCCTTTATCTGAAAAATTTAATATTTACAAACCAGAAAAACAACTTAAAATTACGAATAAATATTCTTTAGATATTGATACTGAGTTTGAAAATGATATACATTTTGATAGATTTGAGAAAACTATTAATAATAGTTTGTTTTCATTATTCTTTGATACTTTTAAAGATAAAATTAATATAAAAGAAATTAATTTTAAAAGTGAAAATATTTTAAAAAATTTATTAAAAGAATCAAATAAATACAAGAATAAGATTAAATTAAATTCTATAATTGGACTAAATGCTTTAAAACACATAGCATATAAAGAAAAAAATGATGATTTTACTAAATTTGCTGAAAGTTTAAGTAAAATTGATTTTGAAAATACTAATAAAAAAACAATAATAGTAGATTCTACAAAAATATTTTTTAATATAAAAGTAGATAATATTAATTTAAGAGATTTAAAAGTAGAAGAAATTATTAATTGGTTTAAAACTAATAAAAATGAAAGAGGAGATTATAATTATACATATTCAAATATTAATTTAGAATTTAAAGAAGAAGAACTAATATCATATTTTCAAAAGAAAAAGAAAATTTTAGATTTTAGTCTTGAAATTGAATATGGTGTTTCTGAAGATAAAGTTGGCTATGGTATAGAAATAAAATATGAATTATAAATAATGTAAAATTCTTTCTTTGTGGTTATTTTAGATTGCCACGGGCTCCTTCGGCGGGTTACGCCTCAGGACGACACTACGGTGTCGGCTTTGCAATGACAGTTAATATTAAAAATCTAATAAAGAATACGGCTTTGCAAAATCCTCAGTCAGCTTTGCTGACAGCTCCTTTGAAAAAGGAGCCAATAAGAAATTGTTACTTGTTACTTGTTAATTGTAATTTAATATTTAATATTGTAATTTTGCTTCACAAAAAACACTTGACAATCATTTTTTTTCGTGCTAAAATAAATTTACAATTAAATATTTTTAAACTTTTGATGAAGATGTAAAACCAATGGGCGAACTTACAGAGAGTTGTGAACGGTGAAAGCACAGCAGGATACGACTTGGTAAATGGGCTTCTGAAGGCAGAGAGAAAGCGATTTTTAATCGTTAGTAATATCTGACGCGGCGATAGCGTTAAAATTCGGAGGGTGTGTTAGCACTCTACAAAGCGGATATATTTTTTATATCAAGCAAGGTGGTACCGCAGATTTTACAGTCTGTCCTTGAAGTTTCTTCAAGGATGGGCTTTTTTTAATTTAAAATTAGAAATGATGAGGAAAAAATTCACAATGCACAATGCACAATTTATTCGGAACGCATACAATGCGTTCCCTACACTCACCCTTTATAATTTTAATAAAGAAAATATATAATCCTCAGTCAGCAAAGCTGACAGCTCCTTTAAAAAAGGAGCCGTAATTAATTCCTCATTCCTCACTTCTTATTCCTCATTAAAAGAAAGGAAGATTACTATGTTTTATCCAAAATTTGAAAAGATTTCGGAATTGGCAAAAGACTATAATTTAATACCAATAGCTATGGATATTTTTGCCGACACTGAAACCCCAGTTAGCATTTTTAAAAAAATTAAGGACATTTCGCCTTATTGTTTTTTGCTGGACAGTGTGGAAGGTGGAGAAAAATGGGCAAGATATTCTTTTATTGGCACTTCGCCTTTAATGAGAATTAAAATAAAAGGCAATATTGCCACAATAACCAATAGAGATGGCTCTGTTAAAACTATTGAAGGTAACCCATATAAAACTATTCAAGATATAATGCAAAGTTTTAAAGGGGCAAAGGTTGAGGGAATTGAGCGATTTACTGGTGGAGCAGTTGGCTATTTTGGGTATGATTTGGTTAGAAGTGTTGAATTTTTGCCAAATGTCCCAAAAGACGATTTAGATATGCCCGATTGCCATTTTATGATTGCCGATGAGGTTATTGCATTTGACCATTTAAAACAAAAAATAACCTTAATTGTAAATATGCCTACCAATGATGACTTAAATTATTTATATGAGAATACAAAAGAAAGACTTTTGAAATTATCGCATATTATAAAAAGTAAAGACCACAATATTAAACCCTCAAATACTAATAAAAACAGTCCTCTTGACTTATCTGCAATGAGTAATATGAGCAAAGAATATTACTGTAAAATGGTGCAAAAAGCAAAAGAATATATTATTAATGGCGATATTTTTCAAGTTGTGCTTTCAAGACGATTTTGTCTGCCTTGTGATTTAGATAGTTTTGATGTTTACAGGCTTCTTCGCGTTTCAAACCCTTCTCCGTATATGTATTATTTAAAGTTTGATGATACCTGTATTGCCGGTGCTTCTCCCGAAATGTTAGTTAGGTGTGAAAATGGCATTGTAGAAACCTGCCCCATTGCCGGAACAAGAAAAAGAGGAGCAAATGAACAAGAGGACAATGCCTTAGAAAAAGAACTTTTGGCTGATGAAAAAGAATTATCCGAACATACAATGCTTGTTGATTTAGGAAGAAATGACATTGGCAAGGTTAGTAAATTCTCTAGTGTTAAAGTAACTGAATATATGAAGGTGGTAAAATATTCTCATGTTATGCACATAGTTTCTTTAGTTAGCGGAAAATTAAGAGATGATTTAAATGCTTTTGATGCACTAATGGCACTTTTACCGGCAGGCACTCTTTCGGGTGCTCCTAAAATTAGGGCAATGGAAATTATTGACGAATTAGAGCCTACCAAAAGAGGAATTTACGGCGGAGCAATAGGCTATATTTCCTTTAACGGAAATTTAGATAGTTGTATTACTATTAGAACTATTCTTTTTAAAAACGGTTTAGCCTATATTCAAGCAGGTGCCGGAATTGTGGCCGACAGTGTTCCGGAAAAAGAATTTGAAGAATCTGAAAATAAAGCAATGGCTTCAATTAAGGCAATTACTGGAGCGGATAAACTAAATTGACAATTTATTAAGTTGAAAATTGAAAGTGGAAAGTGGAAAGTTAGATTAGAAAGTAGTGTTAATATGATTTTATTAATTGATAATTATGATAGTTTTACATATAATTTATTTCAATATGCCGGAGAAATTAATGAGAATATTGAAGTTTTTAGAAATGATAAAATTACCATAGAAGAAATCCGCAAATTAAATCCAACACATATTATTATTTCACCCGGTCCCGGCTATCCAAAGGATGCAGGAATTTGTATTGCGTTAATCAAAGAACTGTATAAGAAATATCCTATTTTGGGAATTTGTTTAGGTCATCAAGCAATTTGCGAGGCTTTTGGAGGAGTAATAACACACAGCAAAAATGGCGTGGTGCATGGCAAAAAAGGTTTAATTAATATTAATAACGAAACTGAAATTTTCAAGGGCTTAGAAAGCAACATCACAGTTGGCAGATACCATAGCTTAGCGGTGCAAAACGAGGGTTTTCCTAATAGTTTAGATACAATTGCTAAAACAAAAGATGATATTATTATGGGTGTAAAGGTAAAGGGCTTTAATACCTTTGGAATACAATTTCATCCTGAAAGCATTTTAACTGCTGATGGGAAAAAAATAATTAAAAACTTTTTAGAATTAAGGGGTGCATTATGAAAACTATAATTGAAAAACTAATCAATTTCAAGGATTTAACCAAAGAGGAAGCATCATTTGCAATGAATGAAATTATGGAAGGCAAAGTAAACCCTTCACAAATTAGTGCTTTTTTAATTTCACTTAGAATGAAGGGCGAAAAAATTGACGAGATTTTAGGCTGTGCTACTGTTATGAGAGAAAAAGCAGAAAAAGTGAATTTTATAGGGGATAGCATTGATATTGTAGGAACAGGCGGAGATTGTAGGAACACATTTAATATTTCCACTTGCTGTGCAATTGTAGTTTCTGCTTGTGGAGTGCCTGTTGCAAAGCACGGAAACCGCAGTGTTTCAAGTAAATGCGGAAGTGCCGATGTTTTGGAATGTTTGGGAACAAATATCAATTTAAACAAAGAGCAAGCAGAAATTTGTTTAAAGCAAGCTGGAATTTGTTTTATGTTTGCACCTAATTTTCATAAAAGTATGAAATTTGTTGCTCCCACAAGAAAGGAACTTGGTATTAGAACAATATTTAATATATTAGGTCCTCTATCCAACCCTGCTCATAGTCCATATATGCTTTTAGGCGTTTATGATATTAATCTTTTAGAGCCATTTGCCAATGTATTGAAGGGTTTGGGTGTTAAAGGTGCTATGGTGGTTCACAGTGAGGACGGCTTAGATGAAATTTCAATTAGTGCTAACACTAATGTTTGCGAATTAAAAAATGGCGAGATTAAAAGATATGTAATATCCCCATTAGATTTTTCTATCCCTATATCCCCTATCGAGCAAATTAAAGGTGCAGATGCTTCTAAAAATTCAGAAATTATTCTTTCAATATTAAAGGGAGAAAAGGGAGCAAAAAGAGATATTGTGCTTTTTAATTCTGGTGCCGCTTTATATATTGCTAAAAAAGCAAATAGTATTCAACAAGGCATTGAAATTGCAAAAGAAGTTATTGATAGTGGCAAGGCAATTAAAAAGTTAGAAGAATATAAAAAAGTTTCAAACAGTATTGTGTCTTAATTGAAACGAAAGGAATTTACACTATATGATTTTAGATGATATAATAGCAAGAATAAAACTTGATTTATTGGAATATCCATTATCAGTAAAAGATTTAGAAAATAAAATTTCTAAAATGCCCCCTGTTAAAGATTTTTACAAGGCTTTAGAGGGAGAAAATCTATCAATAATTGCTGAGGTAAAAAAAGCATCACCCTCAAAGGGAGTTATTGTAAAAGATTTTGAACCTGTAAAAATCGCTTTGGAATATGAAAAAGGCGGGGCTAATGCAATTTCAGTGTTAACCGAACAGCACTTTTTTATGGGGCAAAATGAGTATTTAACTGCAATTAAAAAAAAGATTGACTTGCCAATACTTAGAAAAGACTTTATAATAGATGAAAAGCAGGTTTTAGAGGCTTTAAGCATAGGAGCAGATGCTATACTTTTAATTGCGACGATTTTAAGTGAAAAGGATATGAAAAGGCTATATAATGTTGCAAATGAGTATTCATTGCACTGCCTTTTTGAAGCACATAATAAAGAAGAATTATTGAAAGTTATTTCTTGCGGTGCAAAAATAATCGGAATAAATAACCGCAATTTAAACACATTTGAAATCAATTTGAATACATTTGAAGAGTTATCCACTTTAATTCCAAATAATTGTATTAAAGTTGCAGAAAGTGGCATTTTTACAAGTTATGATGCGAAAAGAATGAAAACCGCAGGAGCAAATGCCATACTTGTTGGCGAAGCACTTATGAAAGCAGGAAATATTGGGCAAGCCATTGACGAATTAGGACTTAGAAATTAGGAATGAGGAATGTCTTTATGCCAAAAGTTAAAATTTGTGGTCTTACAAGAAAGCAAGATATAAAAATTGTTAATAAGTATCTTCCCTCTTTTGTTGGCTTTGTTTTTGCTAATAGTAAAAGAAAGGTTACAAAACAACAAGCAAGAGATTTAATTGAGATGCTTGATAAGAGAATTCTCCCTATTGGAGTGTTTGTAAATGCAAGTGTTGATGAAATTGTGGACACTATAAAAATAAGTGGTATTACAGCAGTTCAGCTTCACGGTAACGAGGACAGCACTTTTATTAATAATTTGAAAAGGGAAATTCCAATTGAAATATTAATTATTAAAGCAATTAGGGTAAAGGATTTAAGCGGAGTTAATGAGGCAAATAAATTAAAAAATGTAGATTATATATTGTTTGATACATTCGTTGAAGGTTTGGAAGGCGGTAGCGGGAAAACCTTTGGTTGGGAGCTGATAAAGGGATATAAAAAACCATATTTTTTGGCTGGCGGATTAAATAATGATAATTTAGAAACTGTAATTAAAAAAATTAAGCCATACTGTTTAGATGTAAGCACTGGTGTAGAAACAAATGATTTTAAGGACGAAAATAAGATAAGAAAATTTATGGAGGCAAGTTATGACTAATCAAAAAGGTCGATTTGGTGAATTTGGAGGACAATATGTTCCCGAAACCCTAATGAACGCATTATATGAACTTGAAAAAGCTTATGATTTTTATAAAAATGATAAGAATTTCAATAATGAGTTAAATGATTTATATGAAAATTATGCAGGTCGTCCCTCTATATTATATTTTGCAGAAAATATGACAAAGGATTTAGGCACAGCAAAGTTTTATTTAAAAAGAGAGGATTTAAACCATACCGGTTCACACAAAATAAACAATGTTTTAGGTCAAGTTTTGCTTGCTAAAAAAATGGGCAAAAAAAGAGTTATTGCCGAAACGGGAGCAGGTCAGCACGGAGTTGCAACCGCAACAGCGGCGGCTTATTTTGGCTTGGAATGTGAAATATTTATGGGAGCTGAAGATATTGAAAGGCAAGCTCTAAATGTATTTAGAATGAACTTATTAGGCTCTAAGGTAAATACTGTTGAAAGCGGCACAAAAACCTTAAAAGATGCTGTTAATGAAGCAATCCGCGAATGGGTTGCCCGCATTGATGATACTTACTATGTGTTCGGTTCTGTTATGGGACCTCATCCCTACCCTACTATTGTTAGAGATTTTCAAAGTATTATTGGCAAAGAGACAAAAGAGCAAATCTTAGAAAAAGAAGGGAAATTACCTGATTATTTAATCGCTTGCGTTGGCGGTGGCAGTAATTCAATAGGGCTTTTTTATAACTTTCTTGATGACAAAGATGTAAAAATGATTGGTGTTGAAGCCGCTGGCAAGGGAGTTGATACTGCCTTTCATGCCGCTACTATTACAAAGGGTAGTGTTGGAGTTTTTCACGGTATGAAAAGTTACTTTTTGCAAGACAAAGAGGGGCAAATTATCCCTGTTCATAGCATTTCTGCAGGGCTTGATTATCCGGGAATTGGTCCTGAGCACAGCTATCTTCACAGCACAAAAAGATGTGAATATGTTAGTATTACCGATGATGAGGCAGTTAAAGCTTTTGAATACCTTTCAAAAATGGAAGGCATTATTCCTGCAATTGAATCAGCTCACGCAGTAGCCTATGCAATAAAAATTGCCAAAAACTTTAAAAAAGACGACATTGTTGTTATAAACCTTTCCGGCAGAGGAGATAAGGATGTTTATCAAGTTGCACGATATTTGGGGGAAAAAATAGATGAAAAATAGAATAGATGAAATGTTTATAAAATTAAATCAAAATAAACAAAAAGCACTAATTACATTTATTACAGCAGGCGACCCTGATATTGAAACTACAAAAGAATTAGTGTTAGCAATGGAAAAAGCGGGTGCTAATTTAATTGAATTAGGTGTCCCCTATTCAGACCCCATTGCAGAAGGAAAAGTAATTCAAGCCGCTAATCAAAGGGCTTTAAAAAACGATGTGCGACTTATTACACTTTTCAAAATGGTTAAAGAATTAAGAGAAAAAACGGGAATTCCACTTGTTTTTTTAATGTATGTAAATTCAATATTGCAATTTGGCAAGGATGAATTTTTTAAGGCTTGCTTAGAAAACGGAATTGACGGAGTTATAGTTCCCGACCTTCCATTTGAAGAAAGTGATGAAATTCACAATGATGCAAAAAAATATTATATAAATTTAATTCGTTTAGTTACCCCTACTTCTTTAGATAGAATTGAATTAATAGCAAGCAAGGCAGAAGGCTTTTTGTATTGTGTTTCCTCTTTAGGGGTTACTGGAGTTCGCTCTAATTTCAAAACTGATTTTAAGGAGTTTTTTGATAGGATAAATATGGTAAAATCTGCTCCTTGTGCTGTTGGTTTTGGTATTTCAACTAAAGAGCAAGTTGTAGAAATGACGGGCTATTGTGATGGTGTAATTGTGGGTAGTGCCATAGTTAAAAAAATAGAAATTGCCAAAACAAAACAAGAGGCTATAAAAAATGTTTATGATTTCGTTTTGCAACTAAGCACAGCAATTAAAAATTAAATTTAAGTTTCCCTATTTTTTATTTTTTTTCATACTATCCCAAAGCCCTTGTGCTTTTTTTCATTTGCAATTAGATTTTAAAAATGTTATAATGTCGATAATATTTTTAAAATACAATGGAGGCGTAGCAATGAATATCCAAACAAAAAAACTTGATTTTACTGAACTTGATAACTTTATGATTAGTGTTAAAAATAAAAAAGGAGCATTAATTCCTGTTTTACATAAAGCTCAAGAAATATTTGGCTATTTACCCGAAGAAGTATTGTTACACATTGAAAAAATTATGAGAATTCCTGCCACTAAAATTTACGGTGTTGTTACTTTTTATTCCTTTTTTTCTACTGTTCCTAAGGGGAAATTTAATGTAAGTGTTTGTATGGGAACAGCTTGTTTTGTAAGAGGTGCTGAAAATATTTTAAATGAATTTGAAACTTTATTAAATATTAAAGCAGGACAAACAAGAGAAGACGGATTATTTAGTATGAACTCTATTCGCTGTATTGGTGCTTGTGGCTTGGCTCCTGTTGTTATGGTTAATGATAAGGTTTATGGCAGAGTAAAACCGCAAGATGTTAAAAATATTATTAAAGACTGTTTGGATTTAGATAAAATGTAATAAGGAGTGTTTGCTTTGGAAAAAATAAAATCCTTTGACCAATTAAAAGAGATAAATAATAAATTAAAAAACAATAACAGCCAAAATAATATAGTGCTTGCTGTTGGAATGGCTACTTGCGGAATTGCCGCAGGAGCAAGAGAAGTATTAAATAAGTTTAATGAAGAAATAGCTTTATTAAACATAAAAAATGTTTCTGTCCTGTCCACAGGTTGTTTGGGATATTGTTATGCTGAGCCACTTGTTGAAGTTCGTATGCCTAATGGCTCATCTATACTATACGCAAATGTTGATGCTAAAAAAGCAAAACAAATAATTGATGAGCATATTGTTATAGGTAATATTGTTAGCGATTTTCAATTAAATATTGATAATAAAAGTAATATAAGAATTGCTCTTAGAAATTGTGGCGTTATTAATCCTGAAAGTATTGAAGAATATATTGCAAAAGATGGTTATATGGCTTTGTCAACTGTGCTTTCGCAAAATCCTAATGAAGTAATAGAAATTATTAAAAAGAGTGGTTTGCGAGGCAGAGGCGGTGGCGGTTTCCCAACCGGTATTAAATGGGAAAGTGCAAGAAAGTCACAAAGCGAGAAAAAATATGTTGTATGCAATGCCGATGAAGGCGACCCGGGTGCTTTTATGGATAGAAGTATTTTAGAGGGCGACCCTCACAGTGTTTTAGAAGCAATGGCTATTGCAGGATATTGCATTGGGGCTAATGAAGGTATTAT
The DNA here is from genome assembly GCA_964520885.1 of uncultured Oscillospiraceae bacterium. GTDB lineage: Bacteria > Bacillota > Clostridia > Oscillospirales > SIG519 > CAZFQD01. The sequence continues at coordinate 21,016 of CAZFQD010000002.1, forward strand.
ATACATTCGTGCTGAATATCCTCTTGCCGTCCGCAGATTAAAAAGCTCTATTACAATTGCTGAAGAATTGGGACTTTTAGGAGAAAATATTTTAGGAACTGATTTTTCTTTCAAAATCAGTCTTAGTTTAGGTGCCGGAGCATTCGTTTGCGGTGAAGAAACCGCACTAATCGCTTCCATTGAAGGAAACAGAGGTGAGCCAACAATAAAACCTCCCTTCCCTACTACAAGCGGATTATGGCATAAGCCCACTTGTATTAATAATGTTGAAACTTTTGCTAATATTTGCCCAATTATTTTAAAGGGTTCCGATTGGTTTTGCTCAATTGGAACTGAAAAAAGTAAAGGAACAAAAGTTTTTGCATTAGCAGGAAAAATTAACAATGTTGGCTTAATTGAAATCCCAATGGGAACAACTTTAAGAGAAATAATTTATAATATTGGTGGCGGAATAAAAGATAACAGAGCATTTAAAGCGGCTCAAACCGGTGGTCCTTCCGGCGGCTGTATTCCTTCACAATTTATTGACACTCCCATTGATTATGACAGTCTTACAGCAATTGGCTCTATGATGGGCTCGGGTGGCTTGATTGTTATGGACCAAGATAATTGTATGGTTGATATTGCAAAATTCTTTCTTGAATTTACTGTTGACGAATCTTGTGGTAAATGTCCTCCATGTCGTATTGGAACAAAAAGAATGTTTGAAATATTAGAAAGAATTACTGGGGGCAAAGGAGAAAATGGTGATATTGAACAACTTGAAGGGTTGGCTAAAAATATTGCTGCAACTGCTTTATGTGGCTTAGGTAAAACTTCTCCAAATCCGGTACTTAGCACTTTGAAATATTTTAGAAATGAATATGAGGAGCATATTTATGAAAAGAAATGCAGTTCAAAAGTATGTAAAAGCCTTATAAAATTTAGAGTTATTGATGATTTATGTAAAAAATGTGGTATTTGTGCGAAAAATTGCTCTGTTAATGCAATAAAAGGAGATAAAAACACACCTTATGTTATTGATACTTCAAAATGTATTGGTTGCGGAGTATGTCTTACAAAATGTCCTTTTGAAGCTATTGAAAAGTGCTAATTTATGGAGGTTAGTTTGAAAGAAATAAATGGCACATTGGTTCGTTGTCGGGCTTTGCCCGAACACTTGCATATCAAAGAAAAGTGCTAATATTTGGAGGTAAAAATGAAAACTGTTAATATTGAAATTGATGGAATTAAAGTAGATGTCCCTAATAATTTTACTGTTTTAAATGCCGCAAGTAAAATAGGAATTAAAATTCCTACACTTTGCTATTTAAAAGATATAAATGAAATCAGTGCTTGTAGAATGTGCTTAGTTGAAGTTCAAGGAATGAGAGGATTTTCAACATCATGTTCCCTTGTTGTTAGTGATGGGATGGTTGTAAAAACAAATACTCCCGAAGTTAGAGAAGCTCGCAAAGGTGTTTTATCTCTTTTATTGTCTAATCACAAGGTTGATTGTTTGGTTTGTGAAAAAGCAGGTGTATGCAAACTGCAAGATTATTGCTATGAATATGATATAGTTCCTTCGCCAAAAAGTAATAAAAATATTGAATTTGCAATTGATAATTCCAATCCTTTTTATTATAGAGACAATAATAAGTGCATTTTGTGTAATATATGTGTTTCTATTTGTTCATCTGTTCAGTGTTCAAGTGCTATCGGTCTTATAGATAGAGGATTTCCAACTCATATTGGTGCAGAAAACGAAAAAGAAATCATTAATTCTAAATGTGTTTCTTGCGGAAACTGTGTTTCTAATTGTCCTGTTGGTGCAATTATGCCAAAAAACAAAATTAAATATAGAGAATGGGAAATTAAAAAGACACGAACAATTTGCACTTTTTGTGGCGTTGGTTGCGAAATGTATTTAAAAACAAAAAATAACTTAGTTGTTGGTGTTGAACCCTCTAATGGACCTGCAAATAAAGGTATGCTTTGTGTTAAAGGTAAATTTGGTTTTGAATTTATTAATCATTCCGATAGATTAAAAACTCCTTTAATTAAGAAAAATGGTGAATTTGTTGAAAGTTCTTGGGATGAGGCATTAGATTTAATTGCTAAGAAAATTTCAGATACTAAAAATTCATTTGGAGCAGATGTTTTTGCCGGTCTTTCTTCTGCAAGGGTTACCAATGAAGAAAACTATCTATTTCAAAAGTTTTTCCGTGCAGTTATAGGAACTAATAATATTGACCATTGTGCAAGACTTTGCCATGCATCAACTGTAGCCGGCTTAGCAACTACTTTAGGAAGCGGAGCTATGACAAATAGCATTGACGAAGTTTTAGGTTCTGATGTTTTATTTGTTACAGGTTCTAATACAACCGAAACTCATCCTGTAATAGGCTCAAAAATTAAGCAAGCACATAATAATGGTTCAAAAATAATAGTTGCAGACCCGAGAAGAATTGAACTTGCTCAATATGCCGATATATTTTTGCAAATCATTCCGGGAACAAATGTTGCTTTATATAATGGAATGATGAATGTTATTATAAATGAAAATTTACAAAATCAAGTTTATATTGATGAAAGAACAGAAAACTATAAACAACTTGTTGAAATAGTTAAAAACTACACTGCTGAAAAAGCAGCAAAAATTTGTGGAATTAAAAAAGAACAATTAATTGAAACTGCTCGTATGTATGCAACTGCAAATAATGCCGCAATTTATTATGCTATGGGTGTAACCCAACATTCAACAGGAACAAGCGGAGTTATTTCAATTTCCAATCTTGCACTGCTTTGTGGTCAGATTGGTAAAGAAAGTAGCGGAGTTAATCCTTTAAGAGGACAAAACAATGTTCAAGGTGCTTGTGATATGGGTGCTTTACCGGGCGACCTTCCCGGCTATCAAAAAGTTGCTAATAAAGAAATCTTAGAAAAATTTCAAAAATCATGGGGAGTTAAATTATCAAACAAGGCAGGCTTAACTGTTACAGAAATGTTGAGTGAGGCAGACAAAGGCAAAATTAAATTTATGTATATTATGGGTGAAAATCCTATGGTATCTGACCCTGATACTAACCATGTTGAAAAATCTCTTAAATCTCTCGATTTTCTTGTGGTTCAAGATATATTCTTAACCGAAACTGCACAACTTGCTGATGTTGTTTTACCTGCTTGCACTTTTGCCGAGAAAGATGGAACATTTACTAGCACCGAAAGAAGAGTTCAAAGGATTAGAAAAGCAATTAATCCTATTGGAAATTCAAAAGCTGATTGGGTCATATTATCTTTATTGTTCAATAAACTAGGTTTAAGTGTTAAATACAACAATGTTTCGCAGATTATGGATGAAATTGCTTCCCTTACTCCGATTTATGAAGGTATTGATTATGAAAGAATAGATATTAAAGGTCTTCAATGGCCTTGTCTTGATAAAAATCATATGGGAACAAAATTCTTGCACTCAGAAAAGTTTACAAGAGGCAAAGGGTTGTTTATGCCAAAGGAATATGTAAAGAGTGTTGAATTGCCAGATGATGAGTATCCTATTTTATTGACTACTGGACGAAATCTTTACCATTATCATACTCGATCTATGACTGGTAAAGTTAAAGGATTAAATACAATGTCTCCCCATTCATACATTGAATTAAATCCATTAACTGCAAAAAAGTTTGGCATAATAAATGGAAAAAAAATCAAGGTTGTTTCTCGCAGAGGGCAAATTGAAACAACGGCAAAAATTACTGATATAATTTCCGAAAATATTGCCTTTATGCCATTTCATTTTGCAAAAGGCAGTGCAAATGTGTTGACAAATTCGGCAATTGACCCTATTGCAAAAATTCCAGAATTAAAAGTTTGTGCTATACGAATTGAAAAAATATAAATAAGGGTTTTTTCTAAAATATTGAGGTGAAATGCTATTTGAACACTAAAATGTTTAAAATAATTAAAGTAGTTGACGGAAAAAAAGAAAATATTCAAGATAAAATTATTGTTGAATATTTTTGTAGTATATACATTAATGGCAAAGAATTTGCTTCTATAATGTGCACTCCAACTTCACTTTATTATTTAATAGTAGGCTTTTTATTTTCCGAAGGAGTAATAAACTCAATTAAGGATATTATAACCTGTGATGTAGATGAAAAAAATAGCACTGTTAGAGTTACAACAAATGAAAATGATGTTTTTTCTTTTAAAGGCGATAATATTGAAGCAAAAAAAATCATTACCTCTGCTTGTGGTAAAAATCGTTCTATTAGTTATTATTTAATTGGGTTATCAGCAACAAATGATTTGATAATTAACTCAAATATTATATACTCAGAAAAGGATATTTTGAAATTAGCAAATGAATTTAACAAAAGTTCCGATTTGTTTTTATCAACCGGCGGGGTTCATAGTTGTGCATTAGCTGATAAAAATGGTGTTATTCTGTTTGAAGAAGACATTGGAAGGCACAATGCACTTGATAAAATTATAGGCAGAGCCCTTTGCGACGATATAAATTTTAGTGATAAAATTCTTTTTACTACTGGCCGAATTTCATCTGAAATGGCAACAAAAGTTATAAAAGCAAAAATCCCTTTTCTTGTTTCACGGTCCGCTTCAACCGACAAAGCAATTGATTTAGCAAAAAAATATAATTTAACACTTATTGGTTTTGCAAGAGCAAATAAAATGAATATTTATGCTAATTCTCAAAGAATTGGATTTAATTAAAATGCCATTATTATTATCATATATAATAAGCATTTTTTTGTTTGAAAGGATAATTACAATGATTTCAGTAAAGCAAGCAAAGGATATAATATTAAATTCTACTAACAATTTAAATAGTGAAAAAGTTCAATTGTTAAAATCTTACAATAGAATTTTAGCACAAGATTTGTATTCACAAAATGATATGCCGTTATTTGATAATTCAGCTATGGACGGTTTTGCTGTTCTTTATGAAGATACAATTGGTGCTTCAAAAGAAAATCCTATATCACTCCAAATTATAGGAACCATTAGTGCAGGTAGTAATTCTGACTTTAATATTATAAGTGGTCAAGCAGTTAAGATAATGACTGGGGCAAAAATGCCAAACTATGCAGATGCTGTTGTTATTAAAGAAAATACTTTTGAAAAAGACAATAAAGTTTATATAGAAAAAGAAGCTAAAAAGCAAGATAATATTCGTTTAATAGGTTCAGATGTAAAAAAAGGTGATTTACTGATTGAAAAAGGCAAAAGACTTGGAACTGCTGATATTGGCGTGCTTGCGAGCAATAATTTTAAAAAAGTATGCGTTTTTACACAGCCAAAAATAGCAATTCTTTCTACCGGTGATGAATTAGTTAATTTAGGCAAAAAACTTGCTATTGGCAAAATTAGAAATAGCAATACTTATTCTTTATATTCGCAAGTGAAAAAATATGGTGCGATACCAATTGTTTTAGGAATTTCAAAAGATAACAAAGACGAAATAATTAATAAAATCGGTTCTTTTAACAAATATGATATTGTGATTATTTCAGGTGGAATTTCTGTTGGAGATTTTGATTTTACTAAAAAGGTATTTAGTGAATTGGGCGTAAAAGAGAAGTTTTGGAGTATTGCCGTTAAACCCGGAAAGCCAATATATTTTGGAGTAAAAGAAAAGTGTTTGTTCTTTGGGTTACCGGGAAATCCTGTTTCTACTATAATAGGATTTGAACAATTTATTGCAATTGCAATTGAAAAGTTGTGCGGAATAGAAATGCAAAACAGACCTATTATTAAGGCTAAGTTAGAGGCAGATTATTATAAAAAAAATGATGGAAAAACTCATTTTGTAAGGGCAATATATAAAATAGAGAATGGCGAGTTTTTTGTTTGTCCTTTAAGTGGCTTTATGAGTTCTTCAAATATAAGCAGTATGAGCAAAGCCAATTGTTTAATTATATTGGGGCAGGATGAGCAAAATCTTAAAATTGGCGAAAAAGTAGAAATACAATTAACTCATTTTAATTCGTTTGAAGTTTAATTATTTATTAAATATTTATAATAATGTGATATAATTAATTTAATTGATTAAAAGAGGAATGACTTTTATAATGAAATTTTTTAGTGCTGTAATTTTAGCTGGTGGTAAAAGTAGTAGAATGGGATTTGATAAACAGAAAATCACTATTGAAAACTCTCTTTTAATTAAGCAAACAATAAATAAATTAAAACAAGTTTTTAAAGAAATTATTGTGGTTACAAATAATTTTCATTTATATAAGAATTTAGATGTAGTTTTAGTTAGTGATGAAATTAGCGAAAAAGGTCCATTAGCAGGAATACATATTGGTCTTAAAACGGCTGTTTCTGATTTCGTTTATTTTATTGCTTGTGATATGCCCTATATTGAACTTGCATATATTGATTTTATGATAAATATTCTAAATAAAGATGAATATGATGGTTGTGTTTTTGAAAACGAAGGATTCATTGAGCCATTTAATTCCTTTTATAAAAAGAGTTTAAGTGATAAGATTTCTAAATATATTAAAAATAATGATTTATCAATTAGCAATTTAATTAGTAATAATAATTTTTACAAAATTACAAAAAACAGCAATTATATATTTGAAAATACTCTTAAAATGTTTGAAAATATTAACACTCCTATACAACTTGAAAAATATAATAATCAAAATAATTGAGGATAAAATTATGTTGGATAATTGCCAAAGAAATATAAATTATTTAAGAATGTCCATAACTCAAAGATGTAATTTAAATTGTATTTATTGCACATCTTCTTGTGAAAAGGTTGATAATGAAATGCAAGAAACTCTTTTGCCAAATGATTTTGAAAAAATTGTTGTGGCTATGGCTAATCTTGGTATTACACGAGTTAGAATTACAGGTGGAGAGCCTTTAATTAGAGAAGATGTATGTGAAATTATAAATAAAATTTCAAAATGCAAATTAATTAAAGATATTTCTCTTACCACAAACGGAATTTTGCTTAATAAATACGCATTGAATTTAAAAAAAGCGGGGCTAAAAAGAGTAAATATAAGTCTTGATTCATTAAAGGATGAAAGAATAAGAAAAATTACCGGCAGTAGTTGTCTTAACGAGGTATTAATCGGTGTAAAAAAAGTATTAGAGGTAGGAATATCGCCTGTTAGAATTAATGTTGTTTTAATTAAGGGAATAAATGATGATGAAATTGATAATTTTATTAATGTTGCAAAAGAATATCCTGTTGATGTTAGATTTATTGAACTAATGCCTATGAGCAAATTTGGGCAACAAAACAGTAGTAATATAATTTATAATAATGAAATAATAAATTCACATCCTAACTTAAAACCAGTTAAAATAAAAGACGATGTTGGACCTGCTACATACTATACTTCGGATGAATTAATAGGCAACATTGGATTTATTAGTCCTTTTAGCCACAAATTCTGTCATAAATGTAATCGTATTCGTCTTACAGCTGATGGCAAAATAAGACCTTGCCTTGCTAAAAATGGCGAGTTTGATATTGTTCCTTATCTTAATCAATCACCTTTGAAACTTCAAGAATTTATAAAAAATATTATTCTTTGCAAGCCGAGTGAACATTCATTTGAAAAAGGATTTGTTTCAAAAAGAAATATGAATGAAATTGGTGGTTAATTTTATTTAAAAATTTCTATGAAAAAGGAGAAAACTATGGAATTTACTCATATAAATAAAGATGGTTTTAGCAAAATGGTTGAAATTTCGGATAAAAAAGATACTAAAAGAATAGCAAGTGCAAAAGCAATTGTTATAATGAAGCAAAGCACTTTAGTTTTAATAAAGGAAGGTTTAATTAAAAAGGGTGCAGTTCTTAATACTGCACAAATAGGTGGTATTATGGGTGCTAAGAATACTTCTAATATTATTCCTATGTGTCATAATATTCCATTAACAGGAGTTGACTTAAATTTTATTTTTATTGAAAATGGAATTGAAATTATATCTATAGTAAATACAGTTGGCAAAACCGGTGTTGAAATGGAAGCACTAACGGCAGTTTCAATTGCGGCTTTAACTATTTATGATATGTGTAAATCGGTTGACAAGGATATTACAATAGAAAATATTTGTTTATTAACCAAAAGTGGCGGGAAATCTGGAGAATATATAAAAATTAAATAATTAAAAGGAATGGTCATTATTATGAAAACTAATGCAAAAGTTATTTCAGTTAATATTAGCGAAAAGAAAGGTGAAATAAAAAAAAGTGTTGCACAAGTAGAACTTAAAGAGGAATTTGGAATAATTGGAGATGCACACGCTGGCAAATGGCATAGGCAAGTTAGTTTGCTTGCAAATGAAAGCATTGAAAAAATGAGGGCAATGGATAAAGGACAATTTTTTTGCGGTTCATTTGCTGAAAATATAACTACTTCTGGAATTGAATTATTTACTCTTGAAATTGGAACAAAACTTTTAATTGGTGATACTATTCAAGAAATTACTCAAATTGGTAAAGAGTGCCATAATGGGTGTGCCATAAAAAATACTATTGGACAATGTATTATGCCAAAAGAGGGCATTTTTACTCGGGTAATAAAGGGTGGATTTATTAAAGTAGGCGATAATATTGAAATAATAAAGGTGTGAAAATACAATGTTTAAAGTTGGAATTATTACTTCAAGCGATAGTTGTTCAAAAGGCGAAAAAGAGGATTTGAGCGGAAAATTAATTTCGAAAATGTTAAATAGCGATGAATTTAAAGTTGTTGGTTATACTGTATTGCCCGATGAAATAGATTTACTTGCAAATGAAATGAAATATTTAGCAGATGAAATGAAAGTTGATTTAATTCTAACTACTGGTGGAACAGGTTTTAGCAATAGAGATGTAACCCCAGAGGCAACAATTTCAATTTGCGATAAAATGGCAAACGGAATTTGCGAGGCAATTAGACAAAATAGTATGCAATATACAAAAAGGGCTATGCTTTCAAGGGCTGTTTCTGGAATTAGAAAAAATACTTTAATTATTAATCTTCCGGGAAGTCCTAAGGCTGTTGAGCAATCGCTCTCTTTTATTGTTGACACTCTTATTCACGGGCTTGAAATTTTAACATCAAAAACAAAAGATTGTGCAAAAAAAGATTAACACAAAAACTAAAAAAACCGCTGCAAATTATAATTGTAGCGGTTTTGAATTTTGCTATACTAATTATTTATAGAAAACACCAAAGATGTTTTCTATGTGCCACTAAAAGTGGCACAGTGCCAAAGGCACAATAATATAGTTCAATGCTATGAGCCAGTGCATTTTGCACTGCACAGCATTTGCTGTGATTAGAAAAAGCATTTTCTGCTTTTTCTAATGCGAAATAGTATTATATTACTTTTTGGTTTTTTCTTGGCTAACCTTAGAATAATCTCTTCCGCCGTAATAGTTAAGCCATGAAGATGTTCTGTATAAATTCCAATTACAAGGTGGGATGTATTCATTCAATTTACCTTGCTTGTTATTGCTCTTAAACTTATCATATGCTCTTACATAAACACATTTTTTCTCGTTAGGATAAACTTCGCAATAACCATTAAAACTACCACCACAAGGACCATTTCTTTGCTGTTTTGGACACTGGGACATTGGGCAAACATATGCTCTTTTCATCATTGCACAATCTCCGCAGTTAAAACAGTCATTAGTTAAAACTTTAACTGCGTGTTCAAAACCTGTAAACATTTTCTTTGGAATTTTTGTTTTATCTATTGCATTAGCGATAGCCTTTGTTAATTTGAAAAAGAGTCCTTTTTCACTGAAAAATGCTCCATGAACTGTATCAAAAACATAATAATGCAAGGAAGGTGCTTTTTTCTTGGTTTTAGTTGTGTTTACAGGAATATTAGTGATGTTTGAAGTTGAAGCATCTTTATTAAAGAAATAAAAACCATCCTTATGATAAGCAGTATATTCCTCATAATAATCATTCCAATTATCTTTCATCTCTTCGCCTTTTTCAATTATATACTCAACTTCTTCATATTTAAGTCCTAATCCACTAATGCTAATGCCATCATATTTTAGCCCTTTTAATATTGCAAAGAATTTAGCAGCTCTTAGTAACTGTGGTTCTTTACTTTTTCCATATTTTGCCTTTTCTTCTTCTAATGCTTTTAATAAGTCATTTGTAACAACACATCCCGGAAGAACATTATTATTCATTAGTTTTGCGACGAATGGAGAAATTACAAAAATATTTCCAATTAGAGGAACTTGAAGATTATTAAGTTCAGTAAACCTTTTAAGTTCATCAAATTTTGATGGGTCATAACCCAATTGTGTAATAATAAATTTAGCACCTGCCTGAACCTTTTTTTGTAATTTAATATATTGAGGAATAAGTTCTGCTTCTAAATTTTTAAATGGAGATACAACTGCTCCTGCAAAAAAATTAGTGGACTTTATAATAGATTTATTTTTGCCTAATTGTATTTCCTCTCCACTATTCATTTGCCCAATCAAATTAAGAAGATGAACAGAATCAATGTCAAAAACCGGCTTAGATATTCCCTCATACCCCTCTGTTGGATAATCACCGGTGGCAATAAGTAAATTATTAAGTCCCATTCTTTCAAGAGCATATAAATCACTTTGAATTTGATTTCTATTTCTATCCTTACAAGTTAAATGTAAAATTGGGTCAATTCCATATTTTTTTATTTCTACCGCTAAAACTGATGAAGATATTGAAGGCTTTCCACCCGGATTATCTGTAATGGTTACGCCGTTGATTTTACTGCTTTTAGCGGCGCACTCAGCCATAGTTAATATACTCTCTTGCGACTGCTCAAAAGCACCTCTGCCCGGAACTAATTCCCAATTTATACAGACAGTTTTAGGGTCTAATAGCGATTCTTTAAAGGACATTTTTTTGCCATTCATACTATTTCATTCCTTTCAACTTTGGAAGAAAGAAGTAGTGCAGAGCAAGGCGTAAGGCAATAATATCTTCGTGCCGCATATATGTAATATGCAAACTAAGATATTGAGCCGACAACGATGCTATGTGCTGCTTATTTCTTGCAAATTAATTTCATTAACCTTCTAATAAACCCTCTTTAAACTTTGTAATATATTCCATACAATAATCATCTGCACCGGAAAGAGCTTCTCCTGCATAAATAAATGACATCATTCTTTTATCTAATGGGTCAAGAATTGCTCCGTCCATTCCAGCCATAATTGCAGCAATTAAGAAAGATTGATTAATTAATTTTCTATTTGGTAACCCATAAGAAATATTGCTAAGTCCGCAAGCAATATGAGCCTCAGGAAACTCTTTTTTAACTTGACGAATAGTTTCTATTGCAACATTTCCGTAGTGTGAACCGGTACCAATTGGTCTTACTAATGGGTCAATATAAATATCACAAAGTGCTACTCCAGCTTTTGTTAACTTTTCAACTAAATTTTCAGCAATTTTAACTCTATCAATAGTTGTTTCAGGCATTCCATCATCATTCATACATAATGCAATAACGCCAGTTTTATACTCTACTACTAACGGGAAAACACTGTCAAATCTTTCCTTTTCATCTGTAATAGAATTAATAATGGGTTTTTTCTTTTTAATTTCCTTTAAAGCACTAATTAAAGCAAGTGGATTAGGAGAATCAAGACACAAAGGAGTGTCAATTACTTCTTCAACAACTTTTACAAGCCACGCAAGTCTTTCAGGTTCATCTGCTAAAAACATTCCTGCATTTAAGTCAATATATGATGCCCCTGCTTCACTTTGTCTAATTGCTAAGTCTTGAACTGCTAATTTATCATAACTTTCTATTGCCGGTCTTATTGATTTTAAAGTGCTGTTGATTTTTTCACCAATGATTATCATATTAATCTCCATTCTGCCGATTAATATTCGGCTTTAAAATTTAAAATAGTCCTGAAATTTTGCCTGTTGAATCTACATCTATTTTTTCTGCAGAAGGAACCTTTGGAAGTCCCGGCATTGTCATAATATTTCCTGTAAGAACAACAACAAAGCCGGCTCCGGCAGAAACCTTAACATTTCTAACATTAACTCTAAAACCTGTTGGTGCTCCTAACTTCTTTTGGTCATCAGAGAAAGAATACTGAGTTTTCGCCATACAAATTGGTAGATTTTTAAATCCTAAACTTTCTAATTTTTCGATTTCTTTTGAAGCTGCTAAATCATAATCTACTCCATCGCCTCTGTAAACATTAGTAACAACTGCATTGATTTTTTCTTTAATAGAAAGTTCATCAGAATAAATAAATTTAAAACTATTATCTTTATCTTCTGAAATTCTAATTACTTCCTTAGCAAGTTCAATTCCGCCCTCGCCACCTTTGCCCCAAACATCTGACAAAGCTACATTAGCACCATACTGCTTGCATTTTTTTTCTATTAATGCAATTTCAGCATCAGTATCGGTTGGAAATTTGTTAATAGCAACAACGCAAGGAATAGAAAATTTTTGAGTAATGTTTTCAATATGCCTTAAAAGATTTGGCAAACCTTTTTCAAGAGTTACAAGATTTTCAGTTGAAAGTTCTTGCTTAGCGGCTCCACCGTGATGTTTTAATGCTCTGATAGTAGCAACTATGACAACTGCTGATGTCTTTAAATTACCTTTACGGCATTTGATGTCTAAGAACTTTTCAGCACCTAAGTCGCCACCAAAACCAGCTTCTGTAATCACATAATCACCTAATTTAAGAGCTAATTTAGTAGCAATCAAACTATTACATCCGTGAGCAATATTAGCAAATGGTCCACCATGAATAAATGTTGGTGTGTGCTCTAATGTTTGAACTAAATTAGGTTTATAAGCATCCTTTAATAGTGTTGTTAAAGCACCTTGTGCATTAAGTTGTCTTGCAAAAACGGGTTGGTCATCTCTTGTGTAGCCAATAACTATATTACCAATATTTTGTTTTAAGTCATCAAGACTATTTGATAAACAAAGAATAGCCATAATTTCAGAGGCAACAGTAATGTCAAATCCATCTTCTCTTGGCATACCATTAACTTTTCCACCCATTCCATCTACTATGTATCTTAATTGCCTATCGTTCATATCAACGCATCTTTTCCAAGTGATTTTTCTGACATCAATATTAAGAGCGTTTCCGTGGAATATATGATTATCAATCATTGCGGCTAAAAGATTGTTTGCGGCTCCAATTGCGTGCATATCTCCAGTAAAATGAAGATTAATATCCTCCATTGGAACAACTTGAGCATACCCGCCGCCTGCGGCTCCACCTTTAATTCCAAAAACAGGACCTAAAGAAGGCTCTCTAAGTGCAATTACTACTTTTTTACCAATCTTATTAAGAGCATCTCCCAAACCAACAGTTGTTGTTGTTTTCCCCTCACCGGCAGGGGTAGGAGTTATAGCGGTAACTAAAATTAATTTCCCGTCTTTTTTATCCTTTAATTTTTCAAGCAAATTAATATTGATTTTGGCTTTATAATTTCCGTAAAGCTCAATATCTTCTTTCCCAATTCCAATAAATGAGGCTATTTCCTCAATTGGTTTTAAAGTTGTTTCTTGTGCGATTTCAATATCACTTTTAAATGTCATTTACCCATCTCCTTGTTTCTTATAAAATTTATCCATATTTTAAGAACTTAATTTTATATAAATTATTAATAATAAGATATAAAAATATCATTATTTTTTGTAAATTTTCCTGTTATTTTAATAAAAGATATATTTTAAACATCTTTTACAGTATTAATTATGTATTTAAGTAAGTCTTCTAATTTTTGTTTATAAACTGATTCCTTTATTGTGCAAAGAGAATCCTTTGCTCTGTTTATATATTCTTTTGCTTCTTTTAATCCTTCGTTTTTTTTCATTATTGAATCTTTATCTAAATAATCATCAATTATTTGAAATGCCATACCAAAATTAAGACCATAACTCTCAAAAGATGCAATTTCTAAATCTGAAGCTCCTGAAATTGTTGCACCAAATCGGCAACAATTGCTCATAAAGAGAGCAGTTTTTCCCTTTATAATTTCAAGATAATCTTTTTTAGATGGTTTCGTTTTCAAAAAACTCAATTGTTTTATTTCAGCTAAACACATTTTTTTTATCATTTCAATTGTTCTAAAATGATATTCTGACGAAAAAAGTTCTACAATCATTAAAAATGAATGTGCGTGCAAAACATCGCCCGCTAAAACAGCTGCTTTATTCCCAAAGGTACTATTTAAAGTTTTTTGACCACGACGCAAAATATCATTATCAATAATATCATCATGTATTAAACTTGCTGTGTGAATAAGTTCAAGTGCTAATGCCATTTGATTTAGTTTGTCTTTTATTTCTTCAGATGAATTCTCACTTACAGCATTTGCACAAAGTAGTAGTAAAGCTGGCCTTAATCGTTTGCCTCTAATTTTAAATGAATGCAAAAAGACATTATTTATTTTAGTTTTATTAAGGCTTTTAACAGTGCTTTCTAAAGTTTTCTCCATAATTTCTAATTGACTTTTAATGGGAAAATATATCTCTTTAATGCTAATTTTATTGACCATTTTTTAACCACCTAAAATTTATTTAACTAAATATGATTATCTAATTCTATAAAAACAAACTTAAATTGTCAACATTTTTTTTGCTATATTTTTTACTATTATCGACATTAAATTTAATAAAATATGGTTATAATATTTTTTTTATAAAGATATATCGATTTTATGCAAAAAATAACGAATTATTAACAGAATACTTTACAAACACTTTTAATTTAGTATAATAAATTTGAATTGACATATTTATTCAATTCTATTTATATAAATAATATTTGAAAGGTTGTTGAGACAGTGCATATTACAGTTTGCGTAAAACAAGTTCCAAATACCACTGAAATTAAAATGGACCCTGTCACTAACACTTTAGATAGGGCAAGTGCAGCAACAATAATAAACCCTTACGATGCTCATGCAGTTGAAGAAGCGGTAAAATTAACTAAAAAGTTTGGAGGAAAGGTGTCAGTTGTTTCAATGGGACCTCCTCAAGCAAAAGATGTTCTAAAAAAAAGTATTGAAATTGGTGCTGATGAAGGCTATTTACTTACAGATAGGGCCTTTGCAGGTTCCGATACTTTGGCTACAAGTTATATTCTTGCTAAGGCAATTGAAAAAATTGCACAAAAAGAGCCAATTGATATTATATTTTGTGGTATGCAAGCCATAGATGGAGATACAGCACAAGTTGGACCTGGGATTGCTACTCGATTAAAGTACTCTCAGCTTACTTATGTTGAAAAAATTGCTGAATTTAATGAAAAAGAGAACACTCTTACTGTTCACAGAAAAATTGATAATGGCTACGAAGTAGTAAAAACTTTGCTTCCTTGCTTACTCACTGTTGAGAAAAGCATCAATGAAATTAGTTATTCACCTTTGCCAAATATGATTAAAGCGGCAAGATATTCTCCAATTACTTGGGGGTTTGATGATTTAGATGCTGATATTAAAGAAATGGGATTAAAAGGTTCACCTACTTCTGTTCGTAAAATATTCCCACCAAAAAATAGAGAAGGCGGAGAAATTTTAAAGGGTAATTTAGATAATGTGATTCAATTACTTATAAAGCAAATAAAAGGAGGGGTTATTGAATGTCTAACGAAATAGAAGAAAAAAACACCAAAAAAAATGACAGTGGCATTTTTGTTTTTGTAGAACAACTTGAAGGAAAATTAGCACCGGTTTCACTTGAATTAATAGGCAAAGCAACCGAATTGGCCTCAGATTTAGGATGTTCGGTTAGCACATTTTTAATTGGCGATAATGTAAGTCATATTGTTCCTACTCTTTTTCATTATGGATCTGATAAAGTTTATATTATTGATAGTCCTGAATATCATTATTATAGAGTTGAACCGTATAATCTTGCATCTTGTTATCTTGTAGAAAAATATAAACCGGAAATACTATTAATTGGAGCAACAACCACAGGAAGAGATTTAGCAGGAGCAATGGCTACTACTCTTAAAACGGGACTTACAGCAGATTGCACTATTTTAGAAATAGATATGGAAAAGAAAATTCTCTTAGCAAGCAGACCTGCATTTGGTGGCAATATTATGGCTACTATTGTTTGTTTGAATCATCGTCCTCAAATGGCTACAGTTCGCCCAAGAGTAATGAAAATGCCACAAATTGATACTTCAAGAACTGGTATTGAAATAAAGGAGTCTATTCCTATTGATGAGAAATCACTTAAAACAATAGTTCTTGAAATAGTCAAAGAAACGGGCTCAAATGTTAAAATTGAAGATGCTAAAATTATTGTTAGCGGTGGCAGAGGTGTTCAAAGCCCAGAGAATTTTAAACTTATTTCTGAATTGGCCGATGTTTTAGGCGGAGTTGTTGGCGGAAGTCGCGGTGCAGTTGAAAAAAGTTTAGTTGATTATGCACACCAAGTTGGACAAACCGGTAAAACGGTTAGCCCAAACATTTACTTTGCTATTGGAATTTCTGGTGCTGTTCAGCATACGGTAGGTATGACTGGTTCTGAAACTATTGTTGCAATAAATACAGACCCTGAGTGTAATATGATGAAACTTGCTACATATGGAATTGTTGGAGATGCCACAGTTGTATTACCAAAACTTATTGAAGAATTTAAAAAAGTATTAAAAAGTGTAAATATATAAGATATTTGTGAAAGGGGGCAATTGATTTGACTGAAAAATTTGATGCTATTGTTGTTGGCGGTGGAGTTTCTGGCTTAGCTGCAGCATATATAATGGCAAAAAAAGGCTTAAAGGTTATAATAATTGAAAAAGGAAATAAAGCTGGTTCTAAAAATGTTATGGGGGGAATTCTTTATAGAAAAATGATGGAAGATATTATTCCGGAATTTTGGAAAGAAGCTCCACTTGAAAGACCTATTGTTGAGCAAAACATTTGGATTATGGGCGAAAATTCTATTACAAAAATTGGTTATAAGGGAATGGAATGGGCTGAAGAACCACATAATTGTTATTCGGTTTTTAGAGGGAAATTTGACAATTGGTTTGCTAAAAAATGTGTTGAAGCTGGTGCACTTCTTATTACTGAAACCGTTGTTACTAGTTGTATAATAGCGGATGGAACAGTAGTAGGTGTTAATACCGATAGACCAGATGGGGATTTATATGCAGATGTAGTTGTGCTGGCAGATGGTGCTAATTCTCTATTAGCAAAAGACCTTGGTTTTCATAAAGAATGGAAAAAAGAAGAGGTTGCTCTTGCCGTTATGGAAGTATTAAAATTACCAAAAGCAACTATTGAACAAAGATTTAACCTTGATAAAGGTATGGGTGCAGCAATAGAAATATTTGGTGATGGAACTTTAGGAATGGTTGGAACCGCTTTTGTTTATACAAATAAAGAGCATATCTCTATTGGTTGTGGCACTTTGCTTTCTCAAATGGTTGAAAAGAAAGTTACACCTTATGATTTACTTGAACATCTTAAAAACCATCCTGCTATTAAACCTTTGATTGCAGATGCTACACAAGCAGAATATTATGCACATTTAATTCCTGAGGGTGGATATCACAGTATTCCTACATTAGTTGGGGATGGAGTATTGGTTATTGGAGATGCGGCACAATTTGTAAACGGTCTTCACCGTGAAGGTTCAAATATGGCTACTGAATCGGGTAAATTTGCGGCCGAAACAATTATTAAAGCCAAAGAACTTGGCAAGTTTGATAAAAAGACTCTTTCTTCTTATGAAACTTCGGTTAGAAACAGTTTTATTGTAAAAGACTTGAAAAAATACAGAAATGCTTCTAAAACCCTTGAAACCAATCCATCTTATTTTAAACATTATATTCCACAGTTGAATAAAGCTGTTGGTAACTTTTTAACAGTTGATGGTATTACTAAAGTTAAAAAACAAATGATTTTTATTAAGGATATGTTAAAGGGTAAAAACTTTTTTGTTGCAGCCGGCGAAGTATTAAAATTATTATGGGCGGTGAAGTAATGAGTGATATTAATTATAATGTAAATATTGACGATAAATTATATTTAAATAGTTATATAGTAGATACTGAATCTCATTTAAAGATAATTGACCAGTCAGTTTGCGAAAAATGCGAAGATAAGCCTTGTCTTATAATTTGTCCTGCTAAGGTTTACGAAGAAAAAGATAATCATACGCATATCTCATATGAAGGTTGTCTTGAATGTGGAGCTTGTAGAATAGCTTGCGTTAAAGGAAATATTGATTGGCGTTATCCTAAAGGTGGCTTTGGCGTTCAATTTAGATTGGCATAACTATAAAATAAGGTTAAACTTAGTTAGGAGATTATATTTATGTTAAACAAGTTAAAAATTTGGTTCAGAGCCACAAGACCATTTTCTTTTACTGCATCTTTAATACCTGTCATTGTAGGAAGTGTATTACTGAAAAATAATCATATTTTTTCTATTTTTCTATTTGTTGTTTCACTTTTTACTATACTTTTTTTACATATAGCGGCTAATTTAATTAGTGATAGCGACGATTACATAAAAAAAGTTGATACAAAAAAATCTCTTGGTTCAAGCGGAGTGATTGTAGAAGGATTATTAAGACCAAAAAAAGTTTTGCATATGGGATATAATTTTTTGTTTTTAGCTTTTATTGGTGGAATATTCTTGTTTTTACAAAGAGGTATGCCTATTCTTTATTTTGGATTAGCAGGGGCTTTAGGTGGCTTTTTCTATTCAAGAAAGCCTTTTTCTTTTAAATACAGAGGCTTAGGTACCCCACTTGTATTTTTGATGTTTGGTCCTTTGCCTGTTATCGGCTCTTATTTTGTGCAAACAAAATTGTATGACTTAAAAGCACTACTCATTTCAATTCCAATAGGATTGTTGACAGTTGCAATTTTGCATTCTAACGATATAAGAGATATTAAACATGATACCAAAGCAAAAATCAAAACATTTTCTATTATTATAGGAAAAGATAAAGCAAAAATATTTTATTTGGCTTTACTTGCAGTTTCATATTTATTTATTATATTTATGATAGTTTTTGGACAATTAAATCTATGGAGTTTAATTGTGTTTATTACCTTACCAATTGCAGTAAAAAACATAAAAAAACTATTTACTGCCGAAGACATTGCTACAATTGACAAAGAAACCGCTATGTTGCAATTGTCATTTGGTGTTTTGCTTGTAATTTCATTACTTGTTTAATATTGATATGGAAAGAAAAAACTTAATTCCAGTTATTATATCTCACTCACTTTGGGATTTGGTTATCTTTATTTTGTTTCCGCTAAATTGAGGACGAAATTATGATTAATGAAAATGTAAATAAGATTTTTTCTTCTATTGCTAAAAAATACGATTTAATGAATGCACTTTTAACCTTAAATATTGATAGAATTTGGCGAAAAAAAGCTATTTCATTATGCGAAATAAAAGATGGATTAAAAATTATTGATTTGTGCTGTGGAACAGGCGAAATGGTAAAGGAAATATTTAAAAGCAAAAAAGAAAATATTTTTGTTATCGGACTTGACTATAACGAAAAAATGCTTGAATTAGCATATCAAAAACTAAGTAATGTATCTAATATTGGACAATTTGAATTAGTTCAGGGCGATGCTTCAAATACCAAATATGAAAGTTCTTCATTTGATGTAGTTACAATAGCATTTGGACTTAGAAATATTAAAAATTGTGAACAGGCTCTTTTTGAGATGAATAGAATTTTAAAAAAAGACGGCAAACTTGTTTGCTTAGAATTGTCAAAGCCCGAAAATGCTATTTTTAGCAGTATATATAATTTATATTTTAATCATTTGCTTCCTTTAATAGGCTACATCGGAACAGGCGATAAAGGGGCATATAAATATCTTAGAAACTCTGTAAATCATTTTAAAAATAAGCAAGAACTAATACAAATTTTTAAAAAGTCTGGGTTTTCAAATGTTGGTTGTGTCCCATTAGCATTTGGAATTGCAGCAATTCATTATGGTAGTAAATAATAAAAAATTAATATTTTTAATAAAGGGGCTGTATCAAAACAAAAATAAATAGTAAAACACAAAGAGAGATTCTTCGCTTTTGCTCAGAATGACCCCCATTTTGTCATTCTGAGGGGATTTATCCCCGAAGAATCTCTTAATTCCTGTTCAATATTTTTTATTTTAATTGTTTTGATACAGCCCCTTTATATTATTATTTTAACTTATTTATTTTCCTCAAAAAAGGCACTATTTTTTCTCTTAAATAATAAGAAAATGGCTTAAAAACAAAATTTACCTCTCCAATATATTCTTTTATTTTGCCATTAAAGCCTTTTTTAAATCGATAAATTCCATAGGCAGGATTTTTTTCATCCTTATAACCCGGAATTCCACCAAAACTATATGTTGAAAAGCCTTTTTCTATTGCCCATTTTATTAAATTCCATTGAATTAAATGATTTGGCATTAATTCTCTGTGCTTTTGGCAACTCGCTCCATATAAATATGTTGTGGTTTTGCCATATGATAAGCATAAGGCACCCCCTAAAAGTTCGCCCTCAAAATATGCTAATTTTAAGTGAACATACTGCTCTCCTAAATTGTCATAAAGCCTTTGGAAATATGATAATGGTCTGCTATTAAAGCCTTTTCTCTTTGTTGTTTGCAAAAAGAGATTATGAAAAGCCTTTAAATCTTCTTTTGTGCCTGTTTTAATTACTAAATTTCGTTTTTCGCATTTTCTTATTTTATATCTTGTTTGAGAGTCAAAACTGTCAAAAACCTCCCCATTTGTTTTGCCTTCAATGTTAAGTAAATACACTATATGCGAGGGTGACGAATCTATTTCTCTGTCATCAACGAAAAGCACTTTTCCATTAAGTTTTTTAATACAATTTGCAATATTAATATCTTGCCTATCAATTAAAGGGTCAAATCTTAAAGCATATGCATTGTGCTTTTTCGCAAGTTCTAAAATGCCTTTGAACAATTCTAATAAAGTTTGTTCATCACCATCATCAATAACTGGTCCCCTTGGAGCAAATAAAAGATTTTTTCCATATTTATTCACAATATATATTGCAATACTTCCGATTATATTTTCATTTTTATCTTTTACAATTATAGCACAAAAATCTTGCCCTTTTCTCATACTACGCCAAACAAGCGATTGAAAAAGAGAAGAGTTATTGTGTTTTTTTAAAAAATCTTCGTATTTTGAAAAATCTTGCTCTTTCAAAAATTCATACAAGTTATTTTTCCACCTTTGCATTGTTTTTTTGATAGTTTTCTTTCCAATTTCTTTTGCCTTTTTTTATATTAAGTATTTTTTTGCGAGTATTAAAGGCAAAATTAACAATTTTATTTATAATAGGCTTTAAAATAAATTCAATTTCTCCCACATATTCTACAACTTCGCCTCTAAATTTTCTCTTAAACATAAAAAGACCATACAAAGGATTAGATTGGTCTTGCACTGCCGCAATTCCGCCAAAATCATAAATTTGAATGTTGTTTTCTATTGCATAGTTCATCATTTCCCATTGCATTAAATAATTTGGCATTTTATCCCTATGCAAATTTGAACTAGCACCATACAAATGCAAACTGCGATTGCCATAGGATATTAAAATTGCAGATGAAATTGGTATGCTTTCATAATAAGCAATATATAAATTCAAATGCTGTCCTAAATTGTCCATCATTTTTTCAAAATAACTAATTGGTCTAACTGTAAAATGGTCTCTCTTGCTTGTTTCTAATAGAAGTGAATAAAACTCATTTAGTTTCTCTTTGCCTACCTTTTTTATAACAATGCCACTTTTAATAGCTGATTTAATAGCATAGCGAGTTTTATATGGAAAATGTGAAAATAATTCGTCGCTATTTCTCCCATTTATAGATAAATGATACACCACACTGGGCTGAATACTACCCGAAAAACTATCTCCCTTAAAATTTATTGAACAGCCTAAATCCTTCATTATATTAATGAATTCTTGGTCATCCTTAGGTATATTAGGGTCTAATTTTAAGGTGTAACAATTATATTGATTAGCCAATTGCTTAGCATCATTTAATAAAGAGGATAAAATATCCTTATTATTGCTATCGCAAACAGGTCCTCTTGGGCAATACATAATTGAATAAGGCAAAAAAGGCAGTTTTCTAATTAAAACTGACATTGAAGCATTAATATTTCCGTTTTTATCTCTTTGAATAATGATTTTATTAATAAATAAGTCTTTGACCTTTGCCCATTTTGTAGACTGCAAAAACATTGCCCTGTCATTTTTTTGCAGATATTCTTCATATTCTTGGTAGTTTTCTTTTAATAGTATTTCCAAATTAAAAACAATCCTCCCATTTTAGATGTCAGTATTCAAAAAAAGTTACTTGTTTCTTTCCACTTTCAACTTTATAAGTAGTTTCTATCTATAGTTTTATCTAAATACATCGGATTAATATAAAAATCACAAAAATCTCCGGTTTTACATTCAATATCTGTTACATCTATGGTTAAACTTGTATAGCCCACTCTTCCGATTACACATGCTATTTTACCGTTTAAATGACATTTTAGAGCATTTTTTGTTGATAATCTTATATCATTAAATACATATCTTAATTTATCAATAAATCGATATAGTGTTTTCTCTTTTTCTAAGCCCAATCCATCTGCCGAACCGATAGGCAATACCGCTACTTTGCAATTATCTTCAGTTTTCGTAGCATTACCATAACCAATATTATATCCTTTTGGTAGCCATTTTATTTCTTGAATTTGGCTTCTTAAATATCCAACAGGTTTTAGACCGTGTTTATTCTTTATTATTACTCTTCCTGTTAATGCAGAACCTACTCTAACGGCATCTAAATTAAATTCTTTAAATCTTAGCAAGGCACAAGAATTTGAAATATGTGCTAATCCATAATCTATACTTTGAGTTTTTAAATAATTTAACAATTGTGAAAATCGTTCAAATTGCAATTTTGAATTCTTTTTATTTCTTCCAAATGAATCAGTAAAATGACTGTATATTCCTGTAAAATTAATGTTGCTTGAAAATTTTAATGTATCTAAAATCTTATCTTTTTCAAAATGCAAAAAACCATATCTGCCAAAGCCTGTATCAATTTTAATATGTGCATTTACTTTAACTCCATATTGCTCAGCTAAACCATTTAAAAGTATTGCAGAAGAGCTGCTTCCAATAGTTGCAGTTAAATTATATCGGACAATTATTGCCGCTTGCTCAGTTATACAGGTTGAACATAAAAGCAAAATTTCATTTTCAATTCCTGCTTCTCTAAGTTCAATTGCTTCTTCAATTCTTGAAACAGCAAAGCATTCTACTCCATTAGCAGACAAAAACTTTGCTACTTCAGTAGCGCCCAAACCATAAAAGTTTCCTTTTAGAACAGCAATAATCTTTGATTTTTTAGACTTTTCTTTTACAATATTTAAATTATGCAAAATCCTATCAAGTTCAACAACAAGAGTTTTCATAACCTTCTCCTTAAACATCCTTTTTTTGTTATTATATCATATTATAAATAAACCTACAAATATTATTTTTTTGGTGTTGCATTTGAAATTTCAATTCGGGATTTGTCAATATTAGGCATTGGTCAATATATAAGTGTTGCGATTTTAAATATATTATGTTAAAATATTTAATATTAATGTGTCAAAGGAGTTTTGCATATGTCAGGACATTCAAAATGGAAAAATATTTTGCACAAAAAGGAAAAAACTGATAGCCAAAGAGCAAAAATCTTTACTAAAATAGGCATAGAAATAACTGTTGCAGTTAGAGAAGGAGGGGCGGACCCTTTTACAAACTCTAAACTAAAAGATGCTATTGCAAAAGCAAAAGCAAATAATGTTCCTAATGATAATATAGAAAGAGTAATTAAAAAAGCGGCAGGTGATAATGATAGTGCAACTTATGAGGAGATTACTTATGAGGGTTACGGTCCTTGCGGAGTTGCTTTTATTGTTGAAACTTTAACAGATAACAGAAACCGAACTGCAGCTGAAATGCGTCATTGTTTTGATAAATACGGTGGAAATTTAGGTCAAAATGGCTCAGTTTCTTGGCTTTTTTCAAAAAAGGGCGTAATTGTAGTTGATTTAAATGGTGTCAATGAGGATAAGTTAACGGAGGATGCAATAGATGCAGGAGCCGTTGATTTTAGTAGCGAGGACGGAATTTTTGAAATTTTTACTGACTCTACTGAATTAACGCAAGTTCGTGAGCAACTTGAAAAGAAAGGTTACTCATTTTTATCATCACAAAATGAAATGCTCCCTTCAACATATATTGCTTTATCTAATGAGGACGATAT
>CAZFQD010000003.1:0-38853 GCA_964520885.1 uncultured Oscillospiraceae bacterium
TCTTTTAGAAATATACATGCATCCATTGACAAAAACCTCTAAATAAGGTATTTTTTCAACAAAATATGGTTGTTTGATTGCTCCGCTATATGTATAGTATTCAATATCATTTACCTTTTTTTCATTTTCAAACAAAGTTATCATTGTATATGCAGTTGCATTAAAAGGTTGAAAATGCCCTAAATCAACAATTTTTGTTAATGTTCTCTTGTTTAAAATATATTTTCTTAATCCATATCCTGCTTTACTTCTAAGACAAGAACTTGGTGTAATAAGGCACATTTTTCCTGCATCATTTAACATTCTTATTCCTATTTCAAAAAAAACAATATATAAATCTGTCATTCCATTTTCACAAAACTTATACTTCTTTACTTCTTTGTAACTTTCAGCTAAATTGTGGACACGAACATAGGGAGGATTTCCCACCACAAAATCCATACTTCCGTTGTATTTATCTATCGTTAAAGTATCTGCACAAATAACATCCCACTCTACATCATAAATCTTAAAGCTACTTGCTACTGCATTTAAATTATCAATACACTTTTTTGTTTCAATGCTATCAATTTCTATTCCATGAATATATTTAGAAAGTTGATTCCTTAATCCATCTAAATCTGAAAAGTTTTTAAAATAGTTTTCACAATATAGTTTAACAATTTCAACAAGAAAAGCTCCATCTCCACAGCTATTGTCAATTATATGTTTTTGTAGAATATTCTTTTTATAAACTGCCAGTTCAAGAATATTCTTAACAATGTAGTCAGGAGTATATACTCTACCATTTTCTTTTACTGTTTTTTTAGACATTTACAACCCCCCCCCATTTTATTTACTAATAACTTATTTTTGAATGCACAATATTCGTTTTCTACATTAATTTACTATGTCCATGCGGAGAATTTCCTTAATTCCTCATTCCTCATTTCTAATTTCTAATTCATTAGTCGTTTCTCCATTTTCAATAATTTCTGCCTCTTCCTCTTCCTTTTGCGTTCTTGCCACAGTTACTACCTTAATATCATCTTTCAAACGCATAAGCCTCACGCCTTGAGTATTTCTCCCAATTTCCGAAATGCTATTAACCGCCATTCTAATAATTATTCCGTCTGAGGAGATTAACATAATATCGTCATCAATATCAACAATCTTAATACCAACAACCTTGCCGGTTTTTTCATTAATATGATAGTTAAATATACCCTTGCCACCTCTATTTTGAATTCTATATTCTTCTATATCGGTGCGTTTGCCATAGCCATTTTCTGTAACAGTTAAAAGGGTGGCATCCTCTCTTGAGATGGAAACCCCTACTACATAATCTCCTTTGTTCATACGAATGGCTATTACTCCTCTTGTAACCCTACCGGTTTGAGAAACATTTTTCTCGCTAAAATGAATAGCCTTACCATCTCTTGTTCCAATAATAATTTTTGAATTGCCATCAGTTAACTTAACTCTAACTAATTCATCATCCTCATCTAAAACAATAGCATTTATTCCACCTTTTCTTGCTGTATTGTATTTAATTAAAGCTGTTTTCTTAATAATTCCATTTTTAGTAGCCATTATTAGATTGCTTTGCTCATCAAACTCCCTTACTGGAATCATAGCACTAATCTTTTCCTCGCCTTCCACAGGTAAAAGGTTAACAACATTAGTCCCCTTAGCAGTTCGTCCGCTTTCTGGAATTTCATAACCCTTTAAACGATAAACTCTGCCCTTGTTGGAAAAGAACAAAATATAATCGTGAGTTGAACCAATAAATAACTCCTCAACAAAGTCTTGCTCCCTCGTGGTCATTGCTGTAATGCCTCTACCACCACGGCGTTGAACTTTATATGTATCAGCAGGCAACCTTTTTATATATCCATAATGAGTAAGAGTATAAACACAGGTTTCTTCCTCAATTAAATCCTCAATATCTATTTCATCCATAACTAATGCAATATCAGTTCTTCTCTCATCTGAATATTTATTTTTAAGAACTAATAACTCATCTTTAACGATAGTTTGCACTCTAATTTCACTGCCTAAAATCTCAGTATATTCTGCTATTTTAGCCATAAGTTCGTTATATTCAGCCTCTAATTTATCTCTTTCTAAACCTGTTAATCTTCCTAACCGCATATCAACAATAGCCTGTGCTTGAATATCTGAAAAATTAAATCTATTTATAAGCCCATCTTTTGCCTCTCCAATAGTGTTGCTCCCTCTTATAATTGCAATAACCTCGTCAATAAAGTCAATGGCAATTTTTAGCCCCTCAACAATATGTGCTCTCTCATTTGCTTTTTTAAAGTCAAACTGTGTCCTGCGAACAACAATTTCCTTTTGGAAAGCAATGTAATTGTCAAGAATTTGTCTTAACGAAAGCACTTTTGGTTGATTATTTACTAAAGCTAATAAATTAATTGAAAAAGTATCTTGTAATTGAGTGTATTTATAAAGTTGATTTAGAACAACCTGTGGGTTTGCATCTCTTTTCAGTTCTATAACAATTGACATACCGTCTCTATCCGATTCGTCTCTCAAATCTGAAATACCTTCTATTTTTTTATCTTTAACATATTCGGCAATAGTTTCAATAAGCCTTGCTTTATTAACCATATAAGGAATTTCGGTTACAACTATTTTAAAACGATTTTCCTTAAAATCCTCAATTTCTGCCTTTGCTCTCACTACTACTTTGCCCTTACCGGTAGCATAAGCGGCTCTCATTCCAACTCTGCCCATAATTGTTCCACCTAATGGAAAATCCGGTCCCTTTATATGCTCCATTAAATCATCTAAATTCGCTTCTGGGTTATCTATTACTTCAATAACAGCATCAATTACCTCTCCTAAATTATGGGGAGGAATGGAAGTAGCCATACCAACGGCAATACCGGTTGAACCATTTACTAATAAATTAGGAAATCGCGAAGGTAAAACTGTTGGCTCTTTATGTTTTTCGTCATAGTTTAATGTCCAATCAACAGTATCCTTTTCAATGTTATTTAACATTTCTATTGCAATTTTAGCCATTTTTGCCTCAGTATAACGATAAGCCGCCGCCGCATCGCCATCAACAGAACCAAAGTTACCATGACCGTTAACCAATGGATAACGAAGAGAAAAATCTTGAGCCATTCTTACTAATGCATCATAAACCGACATATCTCCATGAGGATGATACCGTCCTAAAACATCGCCGACAGTCATAGCGGCTTTTCTAAAAGGCTTTTCCGGCAAAAGATTATCTTCATACATAGTGTAAAGTATTCTTCTATGCACAGGTTTTAAACCATCCCTAACATCAGGCAAAGCTCGGCCTACAATAACCGACATAGCATAATCAATGTAGGATTTTTTCATTTCCCTTTCTATTTCAACATTGATAATTTTTTGGTCCTCGTAATTCATAAAATTATTTCCTTTCCAAGACATAGATTGTTTTTTTACCTCTTAATTATGTGTTTTTCTTGCATTCTTTATAATAGTTTTAAGTGGTGTTTTTGTTGAAAGCCCTGCTTTTTTTAAGTGATTATATAATTGCTTTAATGCTTTAATATATTGTTTTTGCATATTAAAAACAATTCCTGTTTCTATATTTAAAAAATCGGTGTAAAGTTTGTAAATCTCGTCATCTGAAATTGGTGTGCTTCTTTTGACTCTCAATTGCTCTAACAGTTCGCAATATATATCGTTATATTCTTTCCAAATTCGCTCGCGATTTTGCATATACCAAAAACTCCACAGCTTTTCGCAAATAATATATTCCATTTCGTTCTCGTTTTGCCTATTTAACACTGCAAAACTTCTTGTAAGTTCAATGCAAAGCTGAGTTACTGCGTTGTTTCTTGTGTTAGATTTAAAAATCATAAAAACCTCTAATTAATTAGGAATGAAAAGTGAGAAGTATTTCTAACTTCTAATTTCTAATTTCTAATTTGTTAAACATCTAAATTACTTACATACTTCGCATTCGCTTCAATAAATGCTCTTCTTGGTTCAACCTTATCGCCCATTAATATTGTAAATATTTCGTCTGCTGCTAAAGCATCGTCTAATTCAACTCGCAAAATTATTCTGTTTTCAGGATTCATAGTAGTTTCCCAAAGTTGTGTTGGGTTCATTTCTCCTAAGCCTTTATATCGTTGAATTGTAGCATCTTTGCCAATTTCCTCAATTAAAAGTTCTCGTTCTCTTTCTGTATAAGCATATTTTTCTACCTTGCCCTTTGCAACCTTAAATAGCGGAGGCTGTGCTATATAAATATGCCCATTTTCAACAAGCGGACGCATAAAACGAAAAAAGAAAGTTAATAGTAGAGTTCTAATATGTGAGCCATCAACATCGGCATCGGCCATTATTATAATCTTACCATACCTTAATTTTGTTAAATCAAAATCCTCGCCAATTCCCGTTCCAAATGCAATAACCATAGGCATTAACTTTTCATTGCCATAAACTTTATCAAGCCTTGCTTTTTCTACATTTAACATTTTGCCCCAAAGTGGCAAAATTGCTTGGAATTTTCTATCTCTGCCTTGTTTTGCAGAACCACCGGCACTATCGCCCTCAACTATGTAGATTTCAGTAAACTCCGGATTTCTCTCTTGACAATCAGCTAATTTCCCCGGCAATGATGAGTTTTCTAATACCGATTTTCTCCTTGTTAACTCTCTTGCCTTTCTTGCCGCCTCTCTTGCCCTTGCGGCTGTAACTGATTTATCAAGAATTGTCCTTGCAATGCTTGGATTTTCTTCAAAAAATGTTGTTAGTTTTTTTGTAACAATTTCATCAACTAAACTTCTAATTTCAGAATTGCCTAACTTTGCCTTAGTTTGTCCTTCAAATTGAGGGTCTCTAAGTTTAACACTAATTACAGCAGTTAAACCTTCTCGAACATCATCACCAGAAAGGTTTTTATCCCCTTCTTTTATAATGTTATGTTTTTTGGCATAATCATTAATAACCTTTGTAAGTGCGGCTTTAAATCCTGTTTCGTGAGTTCCCCCATCGCTTGTATTAATGTTATTTGCGAAGGATAACAAAATATCATTATAACTATCGTTATATTGAAGTGCTATTTCGGCTTGGCTATCGCCATTTGAACCAAAAAAGCAAATTGTTGGATGTAAAACCCCAACACCTTTTTTTTCATTTATATAATCAACAAAGGAGCGAATACCACCCTCGTAAAAAAGTTCTGTTTTCTGCTCTTGCTCATATCTTAAATCAGAAAGCACAATTTTAATACCTGCATTTAAAAAGGCTTGTTCTCTTAAACGATTTAATAAATTATCATATTCAAAAACTATTTCCTCAAATATTTGATTATCTGGCTTAAAGGTAACCTTTGTTCCCTTGTTTTGGGTTTTTCCTATGGTTTTTAATTTTCCACAAGACAAACCTCTTTCATAGCGTTGAAAATGAATATTTTGACCGTCATAAACTTCAACCTCTAAATATTCAGACAAAGCATTTACAACCGAAGCACCAACTCCATGCAGTCCTCCAGCAACCTTATAACTATTTCCGCCAAATTTTCCGCCGGCATGTAAAATTGTAAAAACAACCTCAACCGCCGGAATACCCATTTTAGGATGTATTCCAATTGGAATTCCTCTGCCATCATCTATTACTGAAATAACCTCGTCTGGATGAATTGTTACAAAAATATTTTTGCAATAACCCGCCAAAGCCTCATCTATAGCATTGTCCACTATTTCACAAACTAAATGATGAAGTCCCCTTGCTGAAGTAGAACCTATATACATACCCGGGCGTTTTCTAACCGCCTCTAAGCCCTCCAAAACTTGTATTTGAGTTTCGTCATAAACTTGAGTGATTTGATTGTCCAAAAAATCTGACATAATGTAAGCTCCTTTTAAATTGAGAATGAAACCACAAATGTGTATACCATTGCTCAATAGATGTATTATGATTAAAATGTTTAGTGTATTTATTAATTTTTAGTAATTGTTTTTAATTCAGCTATTGTCAATTGCGTTCCAAAGCTTCTATGAATTATTCTATGACAATTAGCACATAGTGGTTTCATCTTTTCGACAGCCTCACCAATGTATCTTTCAAAACCATCATCAGAATATTGGTAAATAGGTTCTTCGTGATGAATTTCAATAAATCCTTTGCCTATCAATCCATATTTTTGTTCAAAATCAAATTCACAAACTTCACAGACTATTCTGCCAGATTCCTTTGTATATTGTTTAATAGCCGCTTCTCTAAGTTTGCTACAACGCTTTTTAGTTACAGTTTCTTTTTTAGTAACCTTACCCTCTGATATCATTTCTTTTTCATCATAAACAATAACCTTATTTCTTTTCCCTTTTGTTGAAGCTATTGCATTAAAAACTTCTCCAACATCATTAAATTTAAACCTATTATCAAATATATACCAAACAGCTTTAATATTTTCTTCTAAGTGTTTCTTGCCAGCCTCAGTTAATGAAAATCTACCATTTCTACCTTCTGATGACTTTTTAGTTACCATTTCCATACCATTTGTTTGATAATGTGAACCCATTAAATTTCTAACAATTTGAGTAAATTTAGTGTCTTTGCGACCAGCTAAAATTTCCGCATCCTCGCCATTAGGATTAAATAAAGCTATTAGTTTTTCTTTTATTTCAGTCGTTGTTACTGAACCATATTCATTGATAATATATAATGTTGGTAAAATTAATGTCTTTTCTTCTGTTCTCACTTAAAATTCCACGACCTTTTCTTATTATTTTGATTTATATTTGGTTAATGAAAATCTTGTTGTTTACATATACAAACTATAATACCTCTTTAATATACTTTTGCCTTAATTCATTGATTGGAATAGTAATACCATTTCTCATAACTTGCCAATATTCCCAACCATTTAATCTTTCCACTTTTCTACCGCTTGCAATTGCCGCTGCTCTATGCATATCCAAATCTATACCATATTGTTTAACACTATTGGAAGTATTTAAAACTACATATTTTTCTGTATTTTTAAAATACATTTTTTCACCTATGAAAAATAATTGTTTATCTATCATTTCTTGCATCGTAACTTTTGGTGGCTTTATATCAAATACTGCTTTTTCAATGTCCCCAATTTTTACAATGGTGTTATCGATTCTTTTTTTGCCAAATTCACAATATTTTTGGTTGTTTTCTATTGATATATAATTCCTTCCTGTTTTTTTTGCGATAGTTGCGGTTGTCATTGTTCCTCCAAATAGGTCAAAAACTATATCACCTAATTTACTACTAATTATAATAATTCTATATAATAACTCTTCAGGTTTTTGCGTATTGTGCAATTTGTTTCCTTTTTCATCTTTTAATCTTTCTTCTCCTTGACAAACAGAAATTTTCCATACCGACCCTAATTGTTTTCTAATTCCATTTCTGTGTTCAAAATCTGAAACCGTATCTAAATTTAATTCTTTTGCTGTTTTATAATTAAAAGTATACGATGATTTTTTATTTTTTACTGCCCATATTAATGTTTCATGTGCATTATTTACTCTTGTTCCTTTAAAATTTGGGGTTGGATTTTTCTTTTGCCATATAACATCATTAATAAACCAAAATCCTAATTTTTGCATAATTGAACCTATAGTGTAAATGCACTGCATTCCTCCAATAACCCAAAATGAACCTCTTGTAGAAAGTATTCTTTTGCATTCACTTAACCATTGTTCTGTAAAACTTTCATAATCTTCTAAAGAATTAAATTGATTATCCCATTGGTCATCACAACCATCATATTCTTTCCCACTTGGTCTATGTAAAACTCCCTCAACCCTCATCCAATAAGGAGGGTCAGCAAAAATCAAATCCATACTATTATCCGGAATTTTTTTCATTTCTTCAATACAATCACCGCAAATAATAGTGTTCTTATCAATATCCATTCTTCTGTTACCTCCCTCAATAATTATTACTATGTGTTATAATTATTATCAATATTACAATTAGCAATAATTAACAATCTTTGTTCTTGCCCTTTTTTTAAGTGTTGCCGTTGAAATATGCGAAATAAAAACTATTGTTTCTCTTTTTGCTCTACAAACAATAAATGAACGGGGTAGGTCTGCCGTTGTATTTATTATTACTTTTTTTGCTTGAATTGTTGATAAAAATTCCCTTGTTGTTTTTGCTATGCTTGTAGTATCTATATCAAAAATCCCAATAATATCTTTTTTCTTAACTACATACTCTTCGCCTAAATGAAGATACAATATATCACAACCTTTTATAATTAATAAGTAATAATTAACAATTAACATTATTTATTCCTTTGTTTGTTTTTACTATTTTTGTTAACAACTTTGCTATTTCCGAACAATCAATAATAATATTTTCATATTCATTACAAGTCAAATAATCTGTTTTATATAACAATTCTAACCAATATTCTGTTTCTGATATTTCTTTTAATGCTAAGCTGTTTTTGTGAATAAAATCATCTTTACTTTGTGCATATTTAGCTTCTCTCAAATTTGCTCCAACACTTGTCCCGCTCCTCAATAATTGCTTGGATAATATAAATTCTTTTTTATTTGTTGTTAAATATTTATACAACTTTACTATTCTAACAGCAAAGTCTAAACTTTTATTTAATACAATATTATTTTTCATAATTCTCCTCATTAAATGTTAATTGTTAATTGTTAATCGTTAATTGTTAATTGATTACTCCGTTTGCTACATAAAATACCTTACCGATTTTTAGATTATTTAATTTTTCTATATCACAGCAGGTAATAATTACTTGTTTATCCTTGATTTTTTCCACAATATATTCCTGCCTTTTATGGTCTAACTCGGACAAAACATCATCTAATAGTAATAAAGGATACTCATTATACTCTTTGTATATTAATTCCGCCTCTGCCAACTTTAAAGATAGCACGCAAGACCTTTGTTGCCCTTGTGAGCCATAAAGTCGAACGGACAAACCGTTTAAGCAAATGTCAATATCATCTCTATGTGGGCCACAAAGTGTAATTCCTTCTTTTAACTCTAAATGCCTTAGCTGTTTTTGCTTTTGCTTATAGGTTGAATACACTTCATTATGATTAGTAGCAGATAAATCTGAAAACCACAAATATTTAAGGCTAAGTATTTCTAATCCATCCGAAAGTTCATTATGAATTATTTTTGCAAATTCTAAAAGTTCATTTATAAATAGTGCTCTAAAACAAATTATTTCGCTACCAATTATTGCTATTTTTTCATTCCATATATCAAGAGTGTCAATAATTGAGCTGTTTGTATATGCTTTTTTTAAAGCAGCGTTTTTTTGTTCTAATAGCTTATTGTATTCTGAAAGTAAACTTAAATATTTAGGTTTTAGTTGGCAAAGGGCAATATCAATAAATCTTCTTCTTTCAGATGGACCATCCTTAACTAAGGTTAAATGCTCGGGCGAAAATAAAACACTTGTAAATACTCCAACAATTTCGCTTAATTTTTTAATTTTAACTCCATTCAAGTTTATGCTTTTTTTTGTATGTCTAAATAAATCTATTTCAAACTTATTATCTCTATTATTTGCAAAAAAATTAAGCTTTAAATTTGAATTATCTTGGTTAAAGGAAATTACTTCTTTTTCTCTTGTGGCACGAAAACTCTTACCCGAGGAAAAAAGCCAAAGCCCCTCGATTACATTAGTTTTGCCCATAGCATTTTCGCCACAAATAATATTTACTCCACTATTAAATATAAGTTGTTGGTTAGAAATATTTCTAAAGTTCTTTAAACATAAGCTTTTAGCGAACATTTATGTAATCTCCAATACAATATCGTCCAGTTCTACTTTATCTCCTGCTCTAATTTTTTTACCTCTCATTATGCAAATCTCTCCGTTTACTTTAACAAAACCTTCACTTATTATTTCTTTTGAATGCCCTCCGCTTTCGCTAATGCCCGCAAATTTTAATAAATCACCTAATTTTATATATTCAGTTTCAATATTAATTATATCTTTTTGCATATTCTAATCTCTAACCTCTAAATTAATCTTCACTTTTTAACCTAACGGGTAAAACCAAAAAGACAAATTTTTCTCCTTCTTCAGGTTTAATTACAATTGGGGTTAAGTGTGTATTTAATTCCATTCTAATGTTTTGCTCTTCGGTTGCTTTTAAAGCATCTAACATATAGCGATTATTAAATCCTATTTCTAATGTTCCACCGGAATTTTCAGATAGCACCTCGTCATAAACATTACCATTAACTGTTTTACAAGTTATTTTTATATCTGAGTTATCAATATTACATCTAATTGGGCTTTTAATTTTTTCATTAATTAGCAAAGAGGCTCTTTCAACACTATCAATTAATTTTTTTGTTTCTACTTTAACAACAATTCTAATATCTTTTGGTAAAACATTGCGATAATTTAAAAATTCGCCTTCTAATAACCTTGAAATAACAACAATATTATCAAACTCAAAAAGTATATGTTTTTTTGCCAAACTAATACTAACTATTTCATCTGTATCCCTTAATATTTTTGAAATTTCCGATAATGTCTTACCGGGAACAACAAATGAAAAGTCCTCATATTGCTGTAATAATTCTTCTTGCCTTAATGCCAATCTAAAACCATCAACAGAAATAATTCTTAATCTATTATTTTCAATTTCAAATAGCGAACCTGTGTGAATTGGCTTGCTTTCACTTGTTGAAATAGCATAAAGAGTTTGTCTTATCATATTTTTAATTAGGTTTTGAGACAAACAAATATTTTTTTCGGTGTTTATTTTAGGAAGTTCTGGAAATTCTGTTGGTGAAATCCCCACTATATTATATTCTGACATATCACATTTTATATTTGTAAGTAATTTTTCATCGCTTTCAATAATAACATTGGAATCTGGTAACTTTCTAACTATCTCTACAAACATTTTTGAATTTAATACAATTGCACCTTTTTCAATAATATTGGCTTCAATAACACATTCAATTCCTAAATCAAGGTCAAAACCTGTTATTCTAATACTATCTTCTAAAGTAGTTATTAAAATTCCTTCTAAAGCTGGAAAAGACGATTTAGCTGAAGAAGCCTTTGAAGCTGTCATAACTGCTTCATTTAATAAATTTTTTTCGCAACTAAATTTCATTTTACCAAATCCCTTCAAATTTGCTTTTATATATAATAAATAGATTAAATAAATAGTATTATTAGTAGGAGCTGTGGATTAGTGGAAAAGTGAAGTTTTAATATGATAACACTAATAAATTTATGAAATGGAACTTGTGGACATTTTTTGCTTAGTGTTTATTATTTATAAATTAAAAACTTATTATATTGTTTTACACAAGAAAAATGATATTTAAAAGATGAAAAAGGATAACTTTGTGGAAAAGTTAAAACAAAACATAAAATTATTTGTTAATTTATAAATTTTCAAAAAGAAGGTAAAAGTTTTTATGTTTATTCTGTGGAAAACCTAATTTTTGAGGCATTGCAATGTTTATTTTCCCTTAATATTTGCAATTAAGTCATTTATGGCACTTTTAAAACTAATATTGTTGTTTATTTTTTCTTCAACTTTATTAATAGAATGGTGAACTGTGCTATGGTCCCTATTTGAAAATTCTTCTCCAATTGCAGGCAAAGACATTTGAGTTATTTCACGAATTATATACATACAAATCTGTCTTGCATTGGTTATATCAGAAGTTCTCTTTTTTCCTTTGATGTTTTCTGGATTAATATTAAAATATCGTCCCACTTCAGTAATAACTCTATCTATTGTAACCGGAATAGGCTCATTTTCATTTAACACATCTTTGATTGCACTTTGAGCAATTGCAATTGACGGCGGAGTTCCGGTTAAAAGATAATAGGCAAGAGTTTTTTTAAGGGCACCTTCAAGTTGACGAATATTATTTTTTAATCTGTTTGCAATATATTGCACAACATCAGGTGGCAAAGTTATTTTCATAAGTTCTGCCTTTTTTTGTAAAATTGCTATTCTTAGTTCGTAATCTGGTGTTTGAATATCAGCAATTAGTCCCCATTCAAAGCGAGTTCTTAATCTATCATCTAAAAGTTGGATTTCCTTTGGCGGTCTATCTGATACTAATACGATTTGTTTTTTTGCTTCATATAAAGCATTAAAGGTGTGAAAAAACTCTTCTTGAGTTGATTCTCTTCCCCCAATAAATTGAACATCATCAATTAATAATAAGTCTGCATTACGATATTTATTTCTAAATTCCATAGTCGTTGCAGTTTTAATGGCCGCAACTAACTCATTAGTGAATTCGTCTCCCTTAATGTAAATTAGTTTAAAATGTGGGAAGGAATTTCTAATTGTGTTTTGTATCGAGTAGAGAAGATGTGTTTTACCAAGACCCGAACCACCATAAATAAATAAAGGATTATAAGCCGTTGCTGGATTAGAAGCAACTGCAACCGCTGCCGCATGAGCAAAACGATTTGAATTACCAACAATAAAATTATCAAAGGTGTATTCAACATCGGTCTTTGTTGCCGGCATTAACTTTTCAGGGATTAATGAGTTCTCTTCTTTTTGAGGCTCTTTAAAAACAATATTAGAAGGCTTATCTTCTTCTGAATAAATAATAAGTTCAATATCAAACCCCAAAACTTCCGAAAGAGCATTTTTGATTGTATCAGAATAACGACTAACAATTATATCTCTTTGAAAAGAATCTGCGATATATAAAATCGCACTATCTTTATTTATTTCAATAGGGGTTAGATTTTTTATCCATAGATTTAAAGAAACACCACTTAAATATTCCCCCATTTTTACAACCGCTTTTTTCCATATTTCGTTAAAACTTTGCATTTTTTTCATCTCCATATTTCTTGCATTTATTTAAAATTTATTATACCATATTTTTCTTTATAATTCAATAAATAATAAATTAATAAATATTATATTATTTATACATATATGCCCTATGAGAAACGGCATATATTGTTATACCATCTTGGTCATAAACTTGTTTAAAAATACTTTTAAACAAGTTTTCATTTGGTTTATAGTTGTTTCTCTCCCAACTTGTAATAATAACATAATCAACACCAACATCATCGAAAAGGTGCATATTTTCCTCTGGTTTAGTAAACATTAATTCAATTTCTTTTTGTCTTTTAGAAATGTTTATACCATGGAAAAACAAAAAGGAAGGTGAACCACAATAAATATATCGTCCGGTTAATGTGGAAACTAAGTTTGTATGGTTATCTGCTGTTATGAATAGAGCGTCCTTAGGGGTATGTAGTTTTATGAATTCGCTTGCCTTAATATCCGAATTACTAAAAACATTGTATGTTGAATTTGTTTCTCTTATAAGAGTTAGAACTCCAGAAAAAGTTAATACGAATATTAAAACAAGTGCAATAAAATAACGAGATTTAAATTCTTTATTCTTGTTCCACAGTTTAAATAAATAATCACATACCAAAATTACCGTGAAAATATACCAAATATAAAATAGTTTATTATTATCATAGTAGTTAGGTTGAAAAACGACTAAATCAGAAATAATAAAGAGAACCATCGGACCAATATACATAAGTTTTTTCTCTATTTTAGCTTCATAAAAGGCTGGAATTATTAGTAAGAATACTATACCAACATTTTTAACCCAAAACCAAAGCCAAGGGTCGGTAGTGTTGCACCAATTAAAGTGAAATTTTAAGAAATTTCCTTGACTTGCTTGTCCAATAGTCCAAAACATAAGCTGAGGGAATGCTAATACAAACGCAACAATCCCAAAAATAAACCATTTTTTAAAAATAAATAATTTGGCTTTTGAGGTAAAAACACTAATAAAGAACCAAACAAAAACAATTATTCCAAAGGCCAAAAATGAATGGGTATGTATCATAGGTAAAAGTCCGGCAACAATACCTGAGGTTACAAAATAACGGTTTTGCTTGGTGCTAATACCTTTAACTAATAGCCAAAAAGCTAAAATAACAAATGCCCAACCAAATAACAAAGTTCTTTGAGGTATTATCATATCAGCAATAACATTTACCCATCGAAGTCCCTCTTCGGGTAAATTAGTGGGAGTTTTATAAAAAGAGGTAAATATCTTATTAAAATTATCTGGTTTTTGTTGTGAAAGATTTATAAAATAAACAAAGCCAAGGCCGCCATTTATAAAAAATAAAATTGAAGCAAAAATGGACTTGTAGTATGACTTCAAAAATTCATTGGCTAATATAAAAAATCCAAAAATAAGAAGAAATACAACAAAAAAACTAGGAATTAATATTGCCATTCTCAAATCTAACCCAAATTTATAAAATGTTGAGGAAAGTGAATCGCCAAGAAATGGGTATCCAATTTTTACCCCTTTAAATATTGAATATTCAGGTGGAAAGGTTTCGTTTACCGCTAAGTTTGTTATAATTCCTGTATGCAAATGAAGGTCGCCAAATGTGGATTGGCCACTGTTAATTCCCTGCGAAGTAGGAATATATATGTGAGTTACCATAAGAAAAGAGATAAAACAAGATAAAAGAACGCAAAAACCCAGTGAAATTATAATAGATTTTCTTATTTTGCGATGTTTAAAAATTTGCATTAAATTGGCTGTGTGCTTTGGTGTTTTTATTATCTCTTTTTTCTTTAAATAGAAGATTAGCATTGTAATGGCAATTGAAAAAAGCAATCCAACAATATGACTTATTAATGAAAAGCCAAAGAAAAATGAAAACATTATTGGTGTCCATATCATAAGAAGCAATCCAAATGAAACACCAAGCCAAATTCTTAGTAGTATTAGTTTGTCTGAAAAAATTTGAAAGGCTATGTATAACCCACAAATTAAAAACATAATTAATAAAAAGCAAGAAATCATAGCGACTCCTCCTATTTTTGTGTATTCAAAACAAGCATTGAGTATTTTCTCTCAACCATGCAAATAAATAATAGTTATTTAATATTATTTATAGTTCTAATTTGTTTAGAATATCTTTTAAAAGTGCAACTTCCTCAGCTGTTAATGATATTCCTTTGCTCATTTTTTCGCGTTCTGGAGCCCAATCACGAATATCATACTTGGGGTCTCTGTCATTCCAACTAACCATATTTATTTGCCTTGTCCAGCCCGAAGAACTTTCGGATAATACGCCTATTTCCTTTGTGATTTTGTAAGTAATTTCAGCCATGCTTTATTTCCTCCTATAAAATTATTTTATAAAGTCAACACCCATATAAGGGCGTAATACTTCTGGGACAGTAATTGTTCCGTCTGCGTTTTGAAAATTTTCTAATATACAAGCAACAGTTCTTCCGACAGCCACTCCAGAACCGTTCAAAGTGTGAACAAAGGTAGTTTTATCCTTAATATTTTTCTTATAGCGAATTTCTGCTCTTCTTGCTTGAAAATCTTCAAAATTTGAACAAGAGGATATTTCAACATATTTTTTATAAGAAGGCATCCAAACCTCAATATCATATGTAAAAGCACTTGAAAAGCCCAAATCTCCGGTGCAAAGAAGCATAACTCTATAAGGAATTCCTAAAGTCTTTAAAACTCCTTGTGCATCTATAGTTAGGCTTTCTAATTCTTCATAGGAGGTTTCAGGGTTTGTAAATTTAACTAATTCCACCTTGTTGAATTGATGTTGTCTGATTAATCCTCTTGTATCTCTGCCTGCACTTCCCGCTTCTGCTCTAAAACAAGCTGAGTAGGCACAATATTTAATTGGCAAAGCATTAAAATCTAATATTTCTTGCCTGTGCATATTTGTAATTGGAACTTCGGCAGTTGGAATTAAGAAATAATCGGTATTTGATAATTTAAAAGCATCCTCTTCAAATTTTGGCAACTGTCCCGTTCCAGTCATT
Source organism: uncultured Oscillospiraceae bacterium (assembly GCA_964520885.1). Taxonomy (GTDB): domain Bacteria; phylum Bacillota; class Clostridia; order Oscillospirales; family SIG519; genus CAZFQD01. Next base: position 15,849 of record CAZFQD010000003.1, read on the forward strand.
GAAGCTCTATTGACTATAAAAGGCGGAAACACTTCTAAATAACCTTTTTTAGAGTGATAATCTAAAAAGAAATTAATTAAAGCCCTTTCAAGTTTAGCCCCCAAGCCTTTATAAAAATGAAATCTCGCACCCGTTACTTTAGCGGCAGTTTCGGCATCAAGTATGTTTAAAGCTTTTCCAATTTCCCAATGTGGTAATGGTTCAAATGAAAAATTTCTTGGCTCTCCAAAACGGCTAATCTCAACATTGTCATCGCTATCTACACCTACGGGAACCCTATCGTTAGGTATATTTGGCATAACCATAATTAACTTATTTAATTGCTCTGCTATTTGTCTAATGATTGCTTCGTTTGCCTTAATATTATCAGAAAGAACTTTCATTTGTTCAAAGATTTCTTTTGTGTCCTTGCCCTCTTTCTTATATACTGGAATTAGCTTTGAAACCTTGTTTTGTTCGGCTTTCATATTATCCGTTTCAAATATTATTTCTCTTCTGTTATCATCAACAGCAAGGATTTGGTCAATATCAATATCCTTTTGCCTGTTTTTCATTGCGGTTTTTACCTTTTCAGTATCTTGTCTAATTCTCTTTAAATCCAGCATAGTGTTATTACTCCTTTGGTTCTAATATAAGAAATCATAAAGTTTATCATAAATAGATGCAATATTTTCTGGAAGTATATCCCTATCAACCTCTGCGAGTTTTTCCCTAGCGGCTGTATATCTTCTTATTAAACATAGAGACTGTATATCATTCATAACAATAAGAACTTCAATATTTTGTTCTGCTAATTTATTATTACCATCTAAAATTAAATTTTGTTCTTGTAAAAAAATCAAATCTTCTTCATATTTTTCAATTTTATTTTTGTAATCCTCATTTATTTTTTGAATACTTTGCACAACCGACATATTTTCAATATCTTTTGTGTTTACAATAGTATCAAAATATCTGTCTTGAAAGAAATTAGAAATGAGTATTAATATTAATGCAACTGAAAACAATATCAGAGCATAAAACCAAAAATTCTTTATATTTGTGCCATTTGACTTAATTTTTTCATTTTCCATTGATTATTCCTCCGTAAAACAGTTGATTACTCAATAAAATTAATCGTTTTTACTTTTCTGATAACAAGAAATTTATTAAAGTTTCAAGGTCGTCAATTGAATAAAATTCTAATTCAATTTTGCCTTTATTTTGCCTTTTTATAATTTTTGCTTTTCTTCCTAATGAGGATGATATTTGTTTTTCAAGGTCTTGTAACTGGCTAATTTCTAAGGTTAGCTGAGTTCCTTTAGTTTGATTAACCTTCTTTTTTGAAAGCTTTTCCATATCTCGGACTGTTAAATCCTCTGTTTTTATTCTTTTTGCAGTTTTTTCAATTAATTCCTCACTTGATAAGGAAAGCAATGCTCTTGCGTGTCCGGATGATATTTCTTCCTTTTCTATCATTAATAATATATCCTTTGGTAATGATAAAATTCTAATAGCATTTGCAATAACCGGGCGAGATTTTCCAACAATTTTTGCTATTTCTTCTTGGGTTAAATTATAAGTGTCAATTAAGGTTTTGTAGCCTAAAGCTTCTTCAATTGGGTTTAAGTCCTCTCTTTGAAGATTTTCAACTAAAGAGACTTCTTTTGCTTCCCTTTCATTATATTCTTTTATTACAACAGGCACCTCAGTAATATTAGCAAGTCTTGCGGCTCTCCAACGGCGTTCTCCTGCAATGATTGAATACCTTTCATTTTCTAACTTGCGAACGACGATAGGTTGAATAATCCCATGTATTTTTATTGAGGAAGCAAGTTCTGCCAATTTTTCCTCATTAAAGGATTTGCGAGGTTGGGCCTTATTTGGCTCTATATCACTTAATCGTAGAGTTGTTGTAATTGAATGGTTGCTTGAATCATAAGAATTATCTTCAAATAATGCTTCAAGACCTCTGCCTAAACCTCTGCTCATTTTATTTCCTCCTTATTAAGTGGAAAGTGGAAAGTGGAAAGTGGAAAGTGGAAAGTGGAAAGTGGAAAGAAATTGAAAATGCACAATGCACAATTAAATAAAATGGTATAAATTCTCAGTTGCTTTTGGCAACTATTCTAATTAAATAAATGCAAAGCATTTCAACCAAAATAGTCATTGTTTATCACTTATGGTTATTAAGTAGTTCTTGTGCTAATTCGGTATATGCGTTAGCACCTTTTGAATTTATATCATATATTGTAATTGGTTGACCATAACTTGGTGCTTCTGAAAGCCTTACATTTCGTGGAATAATTGTTTTAAAAACCTTTGTTGGAAAAAACCGCTTAACTTCCGCTACAACTTGAATTGTTAGATTTAATCTGCCATTATACATAGTTAACAAAACACCTTCTAAATCAAGCAAAGGGTTGTAGAGCTTTTTAATGTGTTTTATTGTGTTTGTTAATTGGGATAAGCCTTCTAAAGCGTAGTATTCACACTGAATTGGAACCAATACTGTTTTTGCGGCACAAAGTGCGTTTAAAGTTAAAAGTCCTAATGAAGGGGGGCAATCAATAAAAATATAGTCATAATCTTTTTCAATTGTATATAAAGAACTTTTTAGTTTCTTTTCTCTTTCATTAATTTCTACTAATTCAAGTTCTGCACCTGCTAAATTCATATGAGAGGGTAAGATGCTTAAATTTTTAAATTTTGTTTTTATTATACAATCAGAGGCAGGAGCATTACCGATTATTGTGTCATATATTGAAAGTTTGATTTCTCTCTTGTTTATCCCACAACCACTAGTGGCGTTGCCTTGAGGGTCAGCGTCAACTAATAAAACATTTTTGCCCGTTTCTGCAATTGAAGCCGCTAAATTAACTGCTGTAGTAGTTTTGCCAACGCCTCCCTTTTGATTGGCAAGAGCAATTATTATTGCCATACTATATTCTATCCTTTCAAAAGCAATTATATACTTTTAACTTAAAATTCTTATTTTAAAGTATATCATATATTATAATAAAAGTAAATAATAAAATATAATATAATTGTGCAAAAAAAATGTTTCATGTGAAACATTTATTAAGTGGAAAGTGGAAAGTGGAAAGTTTTGGTGTCGCCAAAGTCAACTAAACCAAATAAAAAGAAGTGCGTAGTGTTTCAACCTTAATTCCTCATTGCTCACTTCTAATACCTAATTATGCTAACCTTTATAGTGGTTTGTTTTTTATTATTTGTGCCTTTCTTGGAAACTGCCTCGGGGTTTGCTTTATTTTGTTAATAACTACAACCTGTCTTATGCCCTCTTCAAAAGGCAAAGAGAATTCAACAATATTTGAAATCTCACCGCCCAATAGCCCAATAGCATTTTTTGAACATTCAATTTCTTCATTTGCGTTAATTCCTTTATAAGCTATAAAACTTCCGCCTTGTTTAACAAAGGGCAAGCAATATTCGCATAAGATATTTAAAGGGGCTACTGCACGGGCAGTAGCATAATCAAAAATTTCTCTATATAGTTTATTGTGTGAAGCATCTTCTGCTCTAATGTGTAAAGCTGTTATATTACTTAAATGAAGTTCTTTTATTGTACCATTTAGAAAATTTACTCGTTTTTGCAAACTATCAAGTAAAGTAATTTTCAAATCCTGCCTTGCTATTTTAATTGGAATACTCGGAAAGCCCGCTCCGGCACCCACATCAATTAAAGATGAGTTTTGTTTTAAACTAATTGATGGCAATGGTGCCAAACAATCAAAATAATGTTTAATAAATATTTCGTTTAGTTTTGTAATTGCTGTAAGATTAATTACGGTATTCCATTTTAATAAATAGCGAGTAAATAAATCTAACTGCTTTAAAGATGTATCATCTAGTGTTAATTTTTTTGAAATGAGCATCTGTTTTAAATTGTTTAATTCATTATTCATTTCATCAATTGAAATATTGGCATTTTTCGGTTCTATATAAGCTTTATTCATAGCGTCAACTCCTAAATAGAAATAGGCTTAATATTGAAAAATCTTCTTTATTTTAATAGTATAACATATATTAATGAAAAAATGAATAGTTAAATAAATTACTATTTGTTATATTTAACACAAAAAATACTAATAGTATTATGAGGTGAATTTTATGGAATTATTCAAAGATTTATTATGTAAAGAAATAGGAAAAATGATGTTTGAAACATTTGAAAACACTCAAATTAATTAGGGCTTACTCAAAAACTAAAAATCGCTGATACAGAGCGATTATCAGCAATTTATAGTAAATTTAAAGTCAATTCAAACACTACAAAAAATAAAGGCTATCATTGAAAATGACAACCTTGACGATTTTGAGTGCGTTGAAGAAATTGTGTGCATATTTGAAGATATAGGTAGCAATGGTGGAAATCGGCATGATTTTGGTTAATAATTTGTTGCTCACCACATTTTTTAGTAATATTATTTTTGAAAGGTTTGTTTTTTAAATGATTTCAATAAAACTCTTGCCTTTTCTTATTCTAAAAAATCCTTTAATCGTGAACTTCTGCTTGGATGTCTTAACTTGCGAAGGGATTTTGCTTCAATTTGTCTTATTCTTTCTCTTGTAACCTCAAATTCTCTGCCAACCTCTTCTAAGGTTCTCATTCTGCCGTCAATTAACCCAAAACGAAGTTTTAATACTTTTTCCTCTCTTGGAGTTAAGGTTTGCAAAACCTCTGAGAGTTCTTCTTTTAATAATGTTAAAGAAGCGGCATCAACAGGAGTATATGCTCCTTCGTCAGGAATAAAATCGCCTAAATGGCTATCTCCCTCATCTCCGATTGGTGTTTCAAGTGAAACCGGCTCTTGAGAAACACGCATTATATCTCTAACCTTATCAACAGGTAAAGACATTTCAGCAGCAATTTCATTAGCAGTAGGTTGACGGCCTAATTCTTGAACTAACTGTCTTTCAACTCTAACTACTTTATTTATAATTTCAAACATATGAACAGGAATACGAATAGTTCTTGCTTGGTCAGCAATTGCTCTTGTAATTGCTTGTCTAATCCACCATGTAGCATAGGTGGAAAATTTATAACCCTTAGTATAATCAAATTTATCAACAGCTTTAATAAGCCCTAAATTTCCTTCTTGAATTAAATCTAAAAATTGCAAACCTCTTCCAACATATCGTTTAGCAATACTAACCACAAGTCTTAAATTTGCTTCAGCAAGTTCTTTTTTTGCAGTCTCACTACCATTTGCCATTCTTAATGATAAATTTTGCTCTTCTTCAGTAGACAATAGCGAAACTCTACCAATTTCTTTTAAATAAACTTTAACAGGGTCATCAATATTAACCCCTTCGGACGCAAGATTAACCACTAACTCTTCGGGAGGTAGTTTAGATATTTTCTCGTCCTCTTCAGTTTCCTCTGTTTTATTATCATCTTCAAGCACGGTATTATTATTGCCTAATGTTTCGTCTATTACTTCAATACCTAAACTTTCCAATGTGTCATAAACTTTTTCAATTTGTTCTGCGTCAATTTCAATATCCCCAAGAGCGGTTAATATTTCTTTAGTGGTTAGAGAGCCCTTGCGTTTACCTAACTCTAACAGTTCTTTAAGGACGGCCTTTTTATCGGTTGAGTCGCTCATTCTATAAACCCCTTATTTTATTTGCATATTTATACAATATATTACCCCATAAAAATTATTATATCATACTTTTTTATATTTTAAACAAATTATTTTATTTTACAGAAAATTTACGCAATAAATAAACTATATTTACAGTAATAATTTATAGTTATAGTGTAAACATTAAAATTAAAGGAGATTAATAAAAAATGAAAAATGTAAAAAAGGTTATTATCTTAACGATTATTACTATTATGGTTGTAAGTTTTGCATCCTGTAATAGTGGTGAAAGCACCTCTTCAACTGTAAGTAAAGCAACTTTTGATACAAGCAAAGCTATTTCGGTTATATCTCGTGAAGAGGGTTCAGGAACTCGCACCGCATTTATTGAATTATTAAAAATTGAAGTTAAAAATGCTGACGGCATAAAAAAAGACCATACAACCGAAGAGGCAATAATTGCAAACAGCACAGAAGTTGTTACAAATCAAGTAAAGGGAAATAATTATTCTATAGGTTATATTTCTTTTGGTTCTCTAAACGATACAGTTAAAGCATTAATTGTTGATGGAGTTGTACCTACTGTTGAAACAATTAAAAACAATACCTATAAGGTATCAAGACCATTTAATATTGCTACAAAAGGTGAAGTAACAGGTCTTAAAAAGGATTTTATTGATTTTATTTTAAGTAGCCAAGGTCAAAAAGTTATTTCAGACAATAAATATATAAAAGCAAACGAAAATGAGTCACAATACAAGAGCTCAAATCTAAGTGGAAAAATAGTTGTTGCAGGTTCGTCATCAGTTTCTCCTGTTATGGAAAAACTAAAGGAAACTTATGTTACTTTAAATCCTAATATTAATGTTGAAATCCAACAAAGCGACTCTTCAACAGGCATTAATTCAGCAATAAACGGGATATGTGATATTGGTATGGCTTCAAGAGAACTAAAAGATACAGAAAAAGAAAAATTAATTGCTATTAAAATTGCACTTGACGGAATTGTTGTGATAGTAAATAAAGATAATCCAACAACAAATATTTCGTCAGCAGATATTTTGAAAGTTTATACAGGAGAACTTACAAATTGGAGTCAAATAAGTTAAGTAAATAAACAATATAAAACATAATATGCAAATGAGTTAGGGAAGAATTTCTAACTCAATTGTGTTAAGAGGAAGTGAAATATTGAAAAAGAAAATAATTGAAAAATTTAGCACGGCAATATTTTTTATTTGTGCATTAGCTTCAATAATATCTGTTTTGTTAATTTGTATATTTATGTTTGCCGGAGGAATTCCTGCAATGGGGAAAATAGGAATTTTCAACTTTCTTTTTGGAAGAGAGTGGAAACCTTCGGACATTCCGCCTTTGTATGGAATATTACCAATGATAGTTGGTAGCCTTTATGTTACTGCGGGGGCAATTATTATTGGCGTGCCAATAGGTATTTTAACAGCAATTTTTATGGCTAAGTTTTGCGAAAAAAGAATTTACAAATTTTTAAAACCCATAATTGAGCTTTTGGCAGGAATTCCTTCAATTGTTTATGGTTTTTTTGGTTTAGTTGTTTTAGTGCCAATAATCAGAAAAAATTTTGGCGGAAGCGGAAACAGTGTTTTAACTGCCTCAATTCTTTTAGGTATTATGATATTGCCTACAATAATAAGCATAAGTGAGGCGGCATTAAGAGCGGTTCCCTCTTCATTTTATGAGGGAGCTTTGGCATTGGGAGCAACACATGAAAGAAGCGTATTTAATGTAGTGTTGCCTGCCGCAAAATCCGGTGTTTTAGCATCGGTGGTTTTGGGTGTTGGAAGAGCAATCGGAGAAACAATGGCAGTGATAATGGTTGCAGGAAATCAAGCAAGAATTCCAAATGATATTTTTAGCGGAGTAAGAACCCTAACGGCAAATATTGTAATTGAAATGGGTTATGCCGCGGAGCTACATAGAGGTGCATTAATTGCAACCGGTGTTGTCCTATTTGTTTTTATATTATTGATTAACATCTCCTTTCATTTTATAACAAACAGAAAGGAGGCAATGTAAATGAAAGTTGTTACTATTAATAAAATATCTTTAAAATCACGGATATTAACTTATTTAAGAAACCCACTATCGCTTTTTATGTTAATTTCTGTTATAATAGCAGTAATTATTACTGTTTCTGTTTTGCTTTTTATAGTTTTATATATAATTATCAACGGAATTCCGTATTTAAAGCCTTCTTTATTTTCTTTTGTATATAACTCTACTAATGTGTCGGTTTTCCCGGCAATTGCAACTACTATTTATATGGTTTTATTGTCTTTATTATTTTCGGCACCAATAGGGATTTTATGTGCCGTTTATTTAGTGGAATATGCAAAAAGAGGAAATAAATTAGTAAAATACATTAGAATAACTACTGAAACATTAAGCGGAATCCCTTCAATAGTTTATGGACTTTTTGGGCTTTTGTTTTTTGTTACTTTTTTGAAAATGGGTTTTTCAATTTTAGCCGGAAGTTTAACACTTTCAATAATGATTTTACCGCTTATAATTCGTGCAACCGAAGAGGCATTAAAATCTGTGCCGGATATTTATCGTGAGGGTAGTTTTGGTTTAGGGGCAACGAGGTTAAGAACTGTATTTATTATTGTTTTGCCGAGTGCAATACCGGGAATTTTAGCAGGGATAATTCTTAGTATTGGCAGAATTGTGGGAGAAACGGCGGCATTAATATATACGGCTGGAACTGTGGCAAAAATTCCTGAAAATTTGGGTAATTCCGCAAGAACTTTGTCAGTTCATATGTATTCATTATCAAGTGAAGGGCTTCATACAAATGAAGCATATGCAACAGCAGTAGTTTTATTAATTACAGTGTTATTAATAAATTTTCTTGCTAATTTTATAGCAAATAGATTTAAGAGAGGTAAAAACAATGCAGGATAAATTTAAAGTATCAAATTTAAACCTTTTTTATGGTGATTTTCAAGCAATAAAAGATATAAATATTAATATTGAGCAAAACAAAATAACTGCTTTAATTGGCCCTTCCGGATGTGGCAAATCTACATTTTTGAGAACTTTAAATAGAATGAATGATTTAATTGAAGGCTGTTCCATTACTGGGCAAGTTAAGTTAGATGGAGTGGACATATATAAGGATATTGATGTTTCGTTACTTAGAAAAAATGTTGGAATGGTTTTTCAAAAGCCAAATCCATTTCCAATGAGTATTTATGATAATATTGCATTTGGTCCTAGAACTCATGGGATTAAGAAAAAATCACAACTTGATGAAATTGTTGAAAAAAGCTTAAAAGCGGCGGCAATGTGGGATGAGGTTAAGGATAGATTAAAAAGGAATGCAATTAGCATTTCGGGAGGACAGCAACAAAGAGTGTGTATTGCAAGAGCATTAGCGGTGGACCCAAAAGTTTTACTTATGGATGAGCCAACATCAGCATTAGACCCAATTTCAACTTCTAAAATTGAGGATTTAATGTTTGAATTAAAAGAGAAATATACTATTATAATAGTTACACATAATATGCAACAAGCGGCAAGAATATCTCAAAAAACAGCATTTTTCCTGCTTGGAGAAATTATAGAATATGCAGATACAGACGATATTTTTTCCATGCCAAAGGATAAAAGGACCGAGGATTATATTACGGGTAGGTTTGGATAATTGGTTTGAAAAAGATAAGCAGCACATTTGTTCGTTGTCGGCTTAAAAATACTCTCAACATATATTAAATATGCAATCGTGCGTTTTTTCGCCTTACGCTTGCAACTGCACTACTTCTCTTTTCCAAACAGATAATGCTTAAAATTAGACGAAAGGAATGTTTTATAGTGAGAAATAAATTTGACCAGGAATTGGATAATTTAAATTTAGATATTATTAAAATGGGTAGTATGATTGAGCAAGCCATTAGTATGGCAATAACCGTTTTAAAAAAACAGAATAAAGAAATGGCAACAATGGCAATTGAAAATGACGTATCTATTAATGAAATGACAAGATTAATTGAAAGCAAGTGCTTGAAGCTATTACTTCATCAGCAACCTGTTGCAAAGGATTTAAGATTAATTAGCACGGCTTTAAAAATTATCACTGATATGGAGAGAATAGGGGATAATGCAGCAGATATTTCTGAGATATTTCTTGAAATGTCAGATGAGGAGTATATAAAGAAATTAGAACATATTCCTCAAATGGGAGATTTAGCAGTAAAAATGGTTCGTCTTAGTATTGATGCTTTTGTAAAAAGAGATTTAGTTATTGCTGAAATGGCTATTGATTTGGACGATGAGGTTGATAATTTATTTAATATAGTAAAAAATGACTTGATAGATTTAATTATTAAGGATAAATCAAATACTGACCAAGCAATTGACTTGCTTTTGATTTCAAAATATCTTGAAAAAATTGGAGACCATGCTGAAAATATTGCCGAATGGGTAATATTTAGTATTACGGGAGAGCATAAACATATGAGAATAATTTAAATTTGGAATGAGGAATAAAAAATGCTTTTAATTTACTCTATTGAAGATGATGAGGGAATTTTAGAACTTTTAGAATGTGCTATAAAATCTTCAAATATGGATTTTTTGGGTTTTGAAAAATATGAGCAGTTTAATAAAGCTTTATTAAAACAAACCCCCGATTTAATTTTGCTTGATATTATGCTTCCTAATATGAATGGAATAAGCATTCTTAAAAGCCTAAAAGGAAATTCAAATTATGCTACCATACCAATAATAATGCTTTCTGCTAAGTCAAAAGAAACAGACAAAGTTTTGGCTCTTGAATACGGAGCAGATGATTATATTTCAAAGCCATTTGGAGTTTTTGAATTAATAGCGAGAATTAAGGCAGTCTTAAGAAGAAACACTGCTTTTTTGGACAAAAGCGACAATAATATTATTAAATCTAATGGAATTGAATTAAATATTGAAAAGCACAATGTAATATATCTAAATAATAACATTGACCTTACATACAAAGAATTTTTATTACTTGAATACTTAATGAAAAATAAGAATATTGCTTTAAGTAGAGAAAAACTGTTGGAAAATGTTTGGGGTTATGATTATTCAGGTGAAACAAGAACAGTTGATATGCACATAAAAAGTCTTCGGAAAAAGTTAAATGATGATGAAAAACCAAAAATTATTTCTACCATAAGAGGTTTGGGATATAAGTTTTTGAGTAGTAATGAATAAACAATTTACAGCTTTGTAAATTTTGCCTCTTGATGAAAGGAATGAAACGAAATATGAAAAAGAGAATATTTTGGTCATTTTTGGCGGTATCGTTATGTTCCATAATTATTTTTGGGGCTTTATCCTTTTATTTTTTAGATAGTTCCTATACTGAAAAGATTGGAATACATTTAAATAGTTTAATATCATTAATTAAAAACGAGAATATTTCAAAGTTAAATTATCAAGATTTAGCAAGAAAATATGCAGATGTTATTGGAAATGATATTAGAGTTACATTTGTTAACAAAGATGGTATAGTATTAGGAGATTCTCTTTCTTTGCAAAAATATCAAAATCATTCTGACAGAATAGAAATAATTAATGCTTTTGCAAAAGGGGAAGGGAAAAGCATTAGATATTCCGAAACCAACAACAAAATGTCCATTTATATAGCAAAAAAATTTGATGAAAATACTGTAATAAGATTGTCTATTCCACTTATGGACAGCATTAATATTATTTTGTTTTCTTTGCCTTTAGTAATAATGTCACTTATTATAGCGGTTGTAATTGCAGTATTACTTTCAAAAATACTAAGTAAATTAATTATTAAACCTATATTAGAGTTTTCAGAAAAGTTAAATATTATTGAAAATAATCAAACTTTTAGTATTAATTTTGCATATGAGGAACTTTCGCCTATTGCATATCGCTTTGAAAAGATAAATAGTAATTTGAATGAATATTTTTTAAAATTTAAAAATGAAAATAATAAAATTAATATTATTTTAGATAAAATGCGTGAAGGTGTAATAATTTTAGATAAAAACAAAGATGTTTTGTTAATAAATAATAGTGCCAAAAGATTATTGGATATAAAGGAAAAGTTGTTTGATAAAAATATTCTTTTCTATACAAGAAATACTGCACTAAATAATGCTATTGAAGATGTAATAAATAGCAAGAATATTAGTGAAATAAATATTTCTCAAGGAGTAATTTCAAATAAAGCATTAAGACTTTATATTAGCCCAATTTTTGAAGATGAAGATACACAAGGTGTTGTGATAATAATAAGAGATGTTACAGCAATAATAAAAGCTGAAAAAATAAGAAGTGAATTTGTAGCAAATGTTTCCCACGAACTAAAAACCCCAATCACATCAATTAAAGGCTTTTCAGAACTTTTATTAGAAGATAATATTAAAGATGATAAAACTGTAAAAGAATATTCAAAAATAATACTTTCACAATCCGAAAGACTTATTAATTTAGTTGAAGATATTCTTTTGCTTTCAGAAGTTGAAAGCAAAACAAAGGATAAAAATATTGAAAAAATAAACTTAAATGATATTGTTGAAGAGGTTAAAGCCGTTGTAAAGGAACAAGCAAGTCAAATGAATATATCTATTAATTTTACACCTTTGGAAGTGTATTTCTTTGCAAATAAAAATTCTATTTTTGAGCTTTTGTTGAATTTAACTGATAATGCAATTAAATATAATAAGAATGGCGGAATAGTTGAAATAAAATTAGATCAAGACCAAAATAATGTTTATATAAGTGTTTTTGATAATGGAATAGGAATTCCAAAAAACGATTTGCAAAGAGTTTTTGAAAGGTTTTATAGAGTTGACAAAAGCCGTTCTAAAAAAAGTGGAGGCACTGGCTTAGGTTTATCAATAGTTAAGCATATAGTTGAACTTTATTATGGCAAAATTGATATTGATAGTAAGGAAAATGAGTTTACTAAAATAACAATAACTTTGCCAAAAACAAATGACTGAAATAAAATTCGCCTTATATGTCCGCAGACATATTTCATACACGCAGTGTATTTCATAACTCTCAGAGTTATTTCACTCGCCACAAGGCGAATTTCATTGAAAAAAGCAACCGAAAGGTTGCTTTTTTCTGGTGACCCGTAGGGGAATTGAACCCCTGTTACAGCCGTGAAAGGGCCGTGTCTTAACCTCTTGACCAACGGGCCATAATAGTAATCAGTTGTCAGTAATCAGTTGTCAGCAAAAAAATATGTCTTGTTCCTTCCCTCGTTCTAACCTCTAACCTCTAACCTCTAACCTCTAACATCTAAGTTGGTAGCGGTAGTTGGATTTGAACCAACGACACTCCGGGTATGAACCGAATGCTCTAGCCAACTGAGCTATACCGCCACATAGACGCAGAGAATATTCTATTATAAATTTAAGTGTTTGTCAATAGTTAAAATTTAATTATTACAAGAAGTCATAAAACACTTGAATAATTTATAATTGACAATTAATTTTCTTGTTCAATAGTTAGGGCTCTAACAATGCCAAAATCTTCTAAAGTGGCATTTCCATTGCTAATTGCCTTGTCTCTAAGTGTAATATAAAGCTCTGCAAATGTTGCATAGTAATAAGGATAAACAAATAAAATACCTACAAAGCAAAGAAGAATTCCCAATAAGAACCAACCTAAAAAAGAAAGCCCCAAAACAAAAATCTCTGCTTTTTCCCCACAGGTCATTTTCATACTTAATTTTATAGCGTCATCATAACGCATTTTTGGGTTTTCAGCCATTATGTATGGCACCATTGAATAGGAAATCCCCTTAATAATTCCAGGTATAATAAATAATAATGACCATAAGAATACAAAAAGTTCCTTCCAAGCCATAGCTATTACAATGTTTAAGTATCTTTGCCCATTAAAGGAGTAAAACAAATTTGAGAATTTACTTTTGTCTTTTTTTGCCTCTAAGAAGTATTTATTTATTCCAACAATTATCACATTGCCAATAAATATTTGGTAAGTAATGCTTAAAACAAATATAAAAAACAATAAAATAACAAAAAACGCAATTAAGGGAGCAATAAATGTCCAGTCAATTGAAGAGAAAAAACTATTAAAGTCAGCACTTTTGTCAAAGCTATTAAAATCATTATTATTAGTGTTAAGATTGAAGATATTGCCAAAGTTTATAGATAGTTCTCCTACTCCTTGCCCTGAAAACAATCCACCCACAAAACAAACAAGCAAAGCCCACCAATAGTATTTCCTAAGCACATCTTTTGCATTGCTTTTTAAATCTGCCCTCGTCCACATAAATTAACCCCCTTTATAATAATTAACAAATGACAATTAATATTCCAATTTGCTTTCAATATATGCAACCAATTGCGAAATAGGCAAACGGATTTGCTCCATAGTGTCCCTATCTCTTACTGTAACGGTATTGTCTTCCTGTGAGGTAAAGTCATAGGTTATGCAAAATGGAGTTCCAATTTCATCTTGCCTTCTGTATCTTTTACCTATTGAGCCACTTTCGTCATACTCAGTCATAAACTTTTTGGAAAGCATAGTAAATACATTGTTAGCACCCTCGCTTAACTTTTTTGAAAGTGGTAAAATCGCCACCTTTATTGGTGCTAATGCAGGATGAAGAGCAAGCACGGTTCTAACATCTCCATCTGCTATTTCTTGCTCATTATAAGCATCCACTAAAAATGCTAAGGCAACTCTATCGGCACCCAAAGAAGGCTCAATTACGAAAGGAACATATCGTTCGTTTGTTTCATTGTCAAAATAATCTAAAGTTTCTCCACTTTGCTTACTGTGTGCATTTAAATCAAAATCAGTTCTATCGGCAATACCCCACAATTCGCCCCAACCAAACGGGAACAAAAATTCTATATCTGTTGTTGCATTGGAATAATGGGATAGTTCTTCTTTTTTATGGTCTCTTAACTTAACATTTTCTTTTTTCAAACCTAAATTATAAAGCCAATTAGCACAAAAATCTTTCCAATAAGAAAACCATTCTAAATCAGTTCCCGGTTTTACAAAAAATTCAAGTTCCATTTGCTCAAATTCTCTTGTTCTAAATGTAAAATTACCCGGAGTTATTTCATTTCTAAAAGATTTTCCAACTTGACCTACTCCAAAAGGAATTTTTTTCCTTGTAGTTCTTAGAAGGTTTTTAAAATTAACAAAAATGCCTTGTGCAGTTTCTGGGCGAAGATAAATTTCAGATTTAGCATCTTCTGTAACCCCTTGAAAGGTTTTAAACATCAAATTAAATTTTCTAATATCAGTGAAATTTTTAGCACCACAATCAGGACAAGCGATTTCTTTTTCCTTTATAAATTCTAACATTTGCTCATTTGTCCAACCGTTTGGGGCGGTATTTGTGGCATCTTCAATTAATTTATCGGCTCTATGTCTTGTATTGCATTGCTTACAGTCCATTAAAGGGTCCGAAAAACCGCCAATATGTCCGCTCGCTACCCAAACTTGAGGGTTCATAAGCAAAGCACTATCAAGCCCAACATTTAAAGGGCTTTGTTGCACAAACTTTTTCCACCAAGCTTTTTTAACATTATTTTTAAGTTCCACTCCCAAAGGGCCATAATCCCAAGTATTTGCTAAGCCTCCATAAATTTCAGAGCCGGAATATACGAAGCCTCTACCCTTGCAAAGTGTAACAATTTTTTCCATAGTTTTTTCTGTGTTTAACATATATATTTTCCTCCAAAAGTTGTTAGTTCTATTTTAATAAAAAAAATTTAATAAGTCAACATTCAGCACTAAATTAATTAGTGCTGAATTTTTTGTAAAAATAAGTTTATTTCATTTAACTATTTTGAATAATAAAGTTTTTTTGTTTGATACTTTGGTTCGCTTGTTATATTTACTCCTAATTTTTGAAAAACACCATCATCCACACTTGATAAAATTACAGAGGAATGTGCTTCGCAACCATACAGTTTTGGAAGCTGTTCAAGTGCCAATGTGACGGTGGGATTTGTTGCGGCACAAATTGAAAGTGCTATTAGCACCTCATCGGTATGAAGTCTCGGATTGTGATTGCCCATATGGTCAACCTTTAATCTTTGTATAGGCTCAATAACTATCGGCGAAATAAGCAAAATATTATGATTAATTCCAGCTAATACTTTAAGAGTATTAAGGAGTAGTGCCGCAGACGCACCTAACAATGAGGTAGTTTTACCCGTAACAATAGTGCCGTCTTGAAGTTGCAATGCAACAGTAGGCATACCTGTTTCTTCTGCACGAGTATTTGCGACTTCAACAACAGGACGATTATCCTTTGAAAGTTTTGTAGTGCTCATTAAAAGTTCTAATCTAAGCACCTCTGATTGTTCGCAAAGTCCTTGCCTTTGTGAACATAGAGTTTTATAGTATCTACGAATAATTTCCTGTTTTGCAGCATTTGATACTATTTCATCATCGGTTATACAATAACCTGCCATATTAACCCCCATATCGGTTGGGCTTTTATAAGGAGATGGACCGTCAATTATTCTTTCAAGCATTGTTTTCAAAATAGGAAATATCTCAATATCTCTATTATAATTTATTGTTGTTTTACCATAAGCTTCTAAATGAAACGGGTCTATCATATTTATATCGTTAAGGTCGGCGGTTGCCGCTTCATAAGCAATGTTTACAGGGTGCATTAAAGGCAAATTCCAAATTGGAAATGTTTCAAATTTTGCATACCCTGCATTTGATCCCCTCTTATGCTCGTGAAAGATTTGTGAAAGACAGGTTGCCATCTTGCCACTACCAGGACCGGGTGCGGTAATAACAACAAGTGAACGGCTTGTTTCAATATAATCATTCTTTCCAAAGCCGTCGTCGCTTACTATATGTTGGATATTTGAGGGGTAGTCCGAAATTAAGTAGTGCTTATAAACCTTAATACCAAGTGCAATTAATCTTTTTTCAAACCTACTTGCCGTCGGCTGACCAGTGTATTGAGTAATAACCACACTTCCAACATAAAGCCCCTTACCTCTAAAAGCATCAATAAGTCTTATAACATCAAGGTCATATGTAATTCCTAAGTCACCTCTTCGTTTATTCTTCTCTATTGCATCGGCACTGATAACTATTACAATTTCAGCCTCATCCTTTAATTGCATAAGCATATTAACCTTACTGTCAGGCTTAAAGCCGGGCAAAACTCTTGAAGCGTGATAGTCATCAAATAACTTACCACCAAATTCAAGATAAAGTTTCCCTCCGAACATATTAATCTTTTTTAAAATATTTTCGGATTGCATTTTTAGATACTTTTCGTTATCAAAACCGATTTTAAACATTGTTTTCTACCATCCCTTTCATTTTTTTTATAAAAAATACGCCTCAAATTTTTTGAGACGCACATTAATAAATATTTTATGTGTTGCCCTATTAATTATAGCAAAGGTCATTTAAAATTACAAGAAGTTTTTTCAAAATATTAATTTTTTTGCAATTTAAATGTTTTAATTATTAGGTTTTAATTATTAAAGCATTTAGATTGACAAATAAATAAGTAACGGTTATAATGGAAAAAGGAAATGTTTAACTAAGATTTTACTTATAATTAACATAGAAAGGTCTTGAAATATTACTAAAAGAGTATATAACCCTATTTATTAAATTATAATAAAAAATCAAACCCTATGAATTATAGTGTAATTAATTTGGAGGTGTATAAAAAATGGCTAAAAAAGATAAAAATGACTCATTAATTTATAGGCATCTTTTAAAATTGGATTACACAAATGTGTGGGATAATTACACAACAAATTCAAATATCAATGCTGTATTAGCTCGTGCATCAAAAAATGGGAGAGGAAATCAAGGTATTCCTGATGTTATTTATGTAAATGATACACAGCGTATATTTATAATGGCTGAGGTGAAACCAAGTATTTCTCAACATATTTCACAAATTGGTAAAGAAGACCCAGAAAAATTTGCTGTTGACGGAATAAAACATTATCTTTCCTATTTTAAAAAAGCCCAGTTAATTTCAGATAAGTTAAAAGAGTATTTTTCTGCATGGAAAATAGTAGGACTTGCGATATCTGGAAACATTGAGGATGATTATAACCATAGAATAAGCACATTTTTAATTTCTGACGACAATATTGAAGAACAAAAGGGTATTACTAATATTTTAAATGAAAATGATTATATAAACCTTTTCGAAAATATTGATGAAGAAAAAATTATTGGTGAGGTTTCTGCAACATCAAAGAAAATTAACAAATGGTTGCGTTCTGTTGATTCACAAAAAAGACCGATTTTATTATCTGCTTTGATGATCTGTCTATTTGATGTTAAAGGGATACAGAATGATTTTAAAACAGGGTATAATGGATGGTCGGCTACTACAATTATTCAAAACATTCCTTCCACAGTTAACAATATTCTTGCGTCAGAAAAAATTCCTACTGATAAAATTGAACTAATAAAGTCCGAATTGGGTTTTCTTTCTCATGATCAAGATTTGAATAGCTCGGACATTTTAAAAGATATTTTGAACGAATTGAGAGATTTCATAATTCCTCTTTTTACTCGTAAAAGCAACTATGATATTATTGGAAAATTTTATGAAGAATTTCTTAGATATGCGGGAGTTGCAAATGTCAAAAAAGGCATAGTATTAACGCCTAGACATATTACAACTTTGTTTACTGAATTGGTGGACATAAAAGTAAACGATGTATTTTTGGATGCCGCTTGTGGAACAGGTGCATTTCTAATTTCAGCAATGAATAAACTTATTGAAACAATTAATTCATCTCAAATGCCCAATAAGGAACAAGTAATATCAAATTTAAAAAATAAACAGTTAATCGGATTTGAAAAAAATGCAACAATGTATGCGTTGGCAATTTCTAATATGATGTTTAGAGGTGATGGCAAATCACACATTTTTTACTGTGATTATTTTACTGATCAAGCTGAAGATGAATTGGAAAAGTTAAAAAAAGAAAACATTGTTTCTACAATCGGTTTTATCAATCCGCCTTATGGTGGTAAAGACAACAAAGATAACCCAACTAAGAAAGAAATTCAATTTTTAACTCGTATGCTTGATAATGTATCAAGATATGGTGTTATTATTGCACCTTTAAGTACATATTTTAAAGATGATACTATTAGAAATGGCATTTTAACTAAACATACACTTAAATATGTTATAAACATGCCAAAGGATCTTTTTATGCCAAATGCTGCTACAAATACAGCTATTGCAGTTTTTCAAACTAATATTCCGCACGGTGATAAAGAGGTTGTTTTTTATGATTTAAAGGATGATGGGTTTGTTTTGTCTAAAGCAAAAGGGAGGACTGATGTTTTTAATAAATGGCAAAAAATCAAATCACAATTTCTTACACAACTTAAGAACCCAGATATATATGAAGATAAGCAAACATTAGTAAAAACTAAAATAAAAAATGATGAAGAGTGGGTTATACAAGCACATTCTAAAACAAATTATGAAAGAATGAACAAGAATTCATTTTTGAATTCTATTAAAGATTTATTGGTATATCAAGCAAAGAGAGATCTAAATTTGTTAGATGAAAATATTAATGAATTAACATTTGCTGAACTATTAATCGATTATTATGACATCAATACAAATCAAATACCAGAAGTATCTAAAGAAACTATAGATGTTTCCGAATGGGAAGAATGTCCTTTAATTGAGTATTTTGATATGTTTACTGGCAATTATTATCCTGCTACATCATATGGAGATGGAGATATTCCAATCGTATCTGCTTCAGATAGAAAAAATGGAATAATGACTTTTTCAAGTTTAGAAGCTACTTTTGAGGGAAACTGCCTTACCATTGGGAAAGTTGGAATGACAATTTATTATCAAGATAGACCTTTTTGTATGACTTGTGATGTTACTGCATTGATTCCAAAATATCAATTCAATAAATTTATTGCCATGTTTATTAAAACAGTGTTAATTCAAGAGAATTACAAATGGAGTTATGGTCGTCAAATTAGATTAAATGATTCACAAAAATTAGTATGCAAGTTTCCAATAAAGAAGGACAACAAAGGGAAAAAAATTAAAATTGATTCAATAAATAAGAGAAAAAAAATATTTTTACCTGACTGGGGATATATGGAACAATATATTAAATTTTTACCATATAGTGATAAAATTTAAGGGGGTATTATGGAAGAAATTAAAACATCAAAAGGTGGTATTAAATATATTCCGGTTATTTTAAAGTCTAGTAAACAAGTTTACTCGCAAGCCATTCTTCAAAAAATACCTCACAATGATCCCAGTAAAATTGATATTACTTTGAAAATTGGCAGGTATAAATCTCAATCCACAAGTTTAGAAACACAACAACCAAAAAGCGAATTAACATTAACCTGCGAAGAATTAAATGTGTTGATTGATTATTTAGGGAAGTATTATAAACCCATTGAAATGAATGTTGATAAGTTTATTTCTGTGAAAGACGATTTAGGAGAACTCATTAAAAAATTCAAAGAATTGCTAGATAAAAAAGAGGAAATCGCAAGCATTTTAATTGATAATGGGATTTTGACTGATAATGTGTATATCGCCGTTTCAGCTATCAAAAAGAAAGAAGCTTTAGAAGAGTTTGGGGAAATGTTATCACAAAATTTGCTAGAAATAGACTGGCAAACTTGGTTTAAAAATAACAAGTGGGTGCTTGGCTCGGATTTTGCACATATTATTGATGAACGGAGCATTGATACAGAGAATATTGCAGACTATATAATGAGGGCATATGATGGATTTGTTGATTTGGTAGAAATAAAAAAACCGAATGGAATGAATTTTTGGTCATCAGCTTTAGACCACGATAATTATGTCCCTTCAACAGATTTGGTAAAGGCAATTACACAATGCTTAAATTATATATATGAAATTGAAAGAGAATCCAATAACCAAAAATTTATTGAAAGAACAAAAAGCAAAGTAGTAAAACCTCGTTGTATATTGATTTTCAGCAGATCAAACAATTGGGATGATAAGCAGAGAGAATCCTATAGGATTTTAAATTCTGCATATAATCAGCTGACAATTCTTACATATGATCATTTGCTTAATAGGGCAAAAAACATTTTAAATTCTAAAGAGGGTGCTATTTTTGAAATAGAAGAAGACGATTTGCCATTTTAGAAAGACTATAGTGGCTATAACTAAAGGGCAAAAATAGATTTCACAATATATGTTTATTGTTTACATGACAAAATGTAAGGGAAGATTAAATATTTGCCTATTTCTGTTACAGCCTCTATTATTAGTATATCGCTTTTTAATTTGAGAATAATTAATTTTATCTAAAACTATTGACTAAAACAAAAAAATGCGGTAAAATTTATTTTACAAAGGTTATACAAAGGTTAAAAACTTATTAATTATGAATTGTGAATTAAAAATTAACTCATGAAGGACTTGCATTTTGCACCTTTATGGGTTATTATTTTTTAAAAGGAGTGAAATAACTTATGCATATGGCAGATGCTTTAATTTCACCTGTGGTTGGAATCACTATGTTAGTTGCAACTTCGGCAGTTGCAGGTTATTCAATTAAAAAAGTTAAAAACGAAATAAATGAGCAAAAAATACCTCTAATGGGGGTAATGGGAGCTTTTATTTTTGCTTGTCAAATGATTAATTTTGCAATACCTGCAACAGGGTCAAGCGGACATATAGGCGGGGGTTTATTATTAGCAATTTTTTTAGGTCCTTATGCAGGATTTTTAACAATTTTATCAGTTTTATTAATTCAAGCCTTGTTTTTTGCCGATGGAGGTTTGCTCGCCTTTGGCTGTAATGTTTTTAATATGGGCTTTTACACTTGCTTTATTGCCTATCCATTGATATATAAAAATATAATAAATAAAAGTTATACAAAACCACGAATTTTTATTGGCTCGTTGTTAGCCGCAATTGTGGGGTTACAATTAGGTGCATTTAGTGTTGTTTTGGAAACATTTTTTTCAGCAAAAACAGAACTTTCCTTTATAAACTTTGTAATGTTAATGCAACCAATTCATCTTGCAATTAGTATTGTTGAGGGCTTAATTACTGCCACTATTGTAATATTTATTTATAGTATAAAACCAGAAATTTTAGAAAACAAAGCAAAAGAAAAGAGACCTACCAAAAATGTGATAATTATATTTATTATTATGGTAATAGTTATTGGTGGCTTTGTTTCTCTTTTTGCTTCTTCTAACCCCGATGGATTAGAATGGTCTATAAATAAAGTTACC
This sequence comes from uncultured Oscillospiraceae bacterium, assembly GCA_964520885.1. Classification (GTDB taxonomy): domain Bacteria; phylum Bacillota; class Clostridia; order Oscillospirales; family SIG519; genus CAZFQD01. The sequence goes on from CAZFQD010000003.1 coordinate 37,730, forward strand.
GGGCAAGAGGAGTTAGAGGTTAATGATGAGTTGTATAATTCTTTAGCAGAGGTGCAAGAAAACACAGCTATATTACCTAATTATAGTTTCAAGGGCATTGAACAAGGGGAAAGTCTATCAGTTGACAATTTAGGAAATAGTGTTTCGGGTATTGTTGGCGGTGCTTTAACTTTATTTTTAGTAGTTATTATCGGTTTATTAATTAGGTTATTTAAAAAGAAAAAAATAGATTTGGAGTAAAATCTAATGCCCAAAATAACAAATGCAATTCAAAACATTAGGAATTTTGATGATTTAGCAAGTATGGATAGTTTTATTCATAGAACTAATCCTATAATTAAACTATTAACTACAATTGTGTATCTAATTGTAGTTGCATCTTATAATAAATATGAGATAGCACCTTTGTTTGTGCTTTTAATTTATCCTGTAATAATTTTTAATTTGTCTGACATTCCTTTGTTTCCAATATTTAAAAGATTAATAATTATTGAACCATTTATTATTTTAATCGGAATTTTAAACCCTTTTTTAGATACAAAAACAATTTTAATAGGTAATTTATTATTATCAAAAGGTTGGCTTACCTTTTTTTCTCTTATAATAAAAAGCGGTCTAACAGTTACAGCTGCACTCCTTTTAGTAGCCACTACAGGAATGGATAATATTGCTGTTGCTTTAAGAAAATTAAAAGTGCCTTCAATTTTAGTATTGCAACTTTTGTTAACCTATCGTTATATTACTGTGCTTTTAGATGAGGTGCATAATGTTTTAATTGCCTACTCATTAAGAGCTCCATTACATAAAGGAGTAAAAATAAAAGCATGGGGCTCACTTGCAGGGCAAATACTACTTAGGACATTTGACAGAGCCACAAAAATATATATTGCAATGTGTTTAAGAGGCTTTAACGGAGAGTATAAAGCAAAGGATAATAGCAAAATAAAAAAAAACGACATTGTATATTTATTAGTTTTTTGCATTTTGTTTTTACTTTTTAGAATTTTTGATATTACTTTGCTATTGGGGAAAATATTTGTTTTGTTAATATAAATTTTTTCGGGCGAACTACCTCGTAACATTTAAAACTTGACATCTGGATAGAGATGTTTCAGTTTTACACG
>CAZFQD010000004.1:0-37604 GCA_964520885.1 uncultured Oscillospiraceae bacterium
TAATACTAATATTAGTAATGCTAATGTGACAAAATATATTGGATAGGCAAAAGCACGAAGCATATTGTAATTAATTTTTGAAATACCTAACATCGCAACTAAGCCAATTACAGCAAATATTAATTGCTTTTTAATATAAAAATAACTATCATTATTTGTAAAAAAAGCATTTGCAAAACTCGCAGAAAAAACCATAACAAGACCAATACTCAAAAGCATCATTACAACTATGATAAAAAACATATCAAAATTTGCACTTGAGAACCATTTGTTAAAACCTTTTCTAATGCTAAGACTAATATTATTTCGTTTTTTTTGCACAATGCCACCTTCTCGTTTTAAAAGATATTATACTAATTAGTAATAATGTTACTGACAGATGAAAACCCAAAAAATGCTACTATACATAGTATTGCCGTTATAGCAGTAAAGACATACACTATTTTAATCTCTTTCCAATTAGAAAGTTCAAAATGATGATGAATTGGGCTCATTTTAAATAATCTTTTACCTTTGCTTAATTTAAAATACGCAATTTGTAGAAATATTGACAATGCTTCAATAATATATATTAAGCCTGCAATAAATATTATTAAAGGAATGTTGAGTGCAAAAGCCAAACCACAAACAGCTCCTCCTAAAAATAAAGAGCCTGTATCACCCATAAAAATTTTGGCAGGATAAAAATTATATACTAAAAAACCTAATAAGCCACCTACAATTGCCATACTAACTATTGCTAACCCCATTGCTCCGACCGAAACAGCAAGTATTGAAAGAGTTGCTACCACAGGTATTGTAACCGAAGCCGCTAATCCGTCTAAACCGTCTGTCAAATTCACACTGTTAACCACACCAACTATAGTGATGATTGCAAATACATAAAAAAACCATGAAAATTCAATTGTTTGATTTATAAATGGGAAAAATACCTTTGTTGATAAATAATTATTTGCTATTAGAAAAGTTAAGAAGGCTATTGCCGTAAGAAATTGTAGGACTATTTTTTGAAAAGCCGTTAGCCCTAAATTGCGTTTTTTTACTACCTTTATGAAATCATCCACAAAACCAATTAAACCAAATAGTAATGAAAAAACCACAACTGCTATGGGACGAAATTCTAAATTAAATAAATCATCCATTCCAAAAATTGCAACTGCTAATATAATTCCTGTTATAAACATAAGTCCCCCCATTGTTGGGGTGCCTTGCTTAGACTTATGCCAACTAGGGCCTATATCTAAAATCTTTTGTCCAAATTTTAATTTTTTTAGAAAAGGAATTACTACAGGTCCTAACGCAACTGTAACTCCAAAGGAAATTATCATAGCCAAAAAAACTTTTGTCAACTTATAATCAATCCTTTCTTTTAAAAATAAAAGATAATGGCTTTGATACCGCAATTATTCATTATTCACTCGGAACGCATAAAATGCGTTCCCTACCCTATATCCTTTATTCCCTCTAAATATTTATTCATACAGTCCTCAACCTTCATACCTCTGCTACCTTTAAATAATATTACTTTATCTTTTCCTTTCATTTCTTTTAACTTGTTTACACAAAGTAAAGCATCATCAAAATGAAAACACCTATTTTTTTTCATTCCAGCTTTTATTGCTCCTTCTATGTAATATTTTGCATTTGTGCCGAAACATAATATATAGTCTGTCTTTTTAACAGCAAATTCTCCAATTTTTTTGTGCATTTCAATAGAGTGTTCTCCCAATTCTAACATATCAGATAAAACGGCTATTTTAAATGATTTTTTCATATCTCCTAATACATTTAATGCCGCCCTCATACTTTCAGGGCTCGCATTATAACAATCTTCAATTATTGTTATGCCATTATAATCCTTTATGTTTTGTCTCATTACAGGATTTCTAAAGAAAAGCAAACCCTCAGCTATTTCCTCAAAGCTAAGTCCCAATGATAGTCCAACACATACAGCTGCTAATGCATTGTATACATTATGTAACCCTAAAACATTTATTCTTGCAAAGAATTCTCCAAATGGGCAAACAACTATAAATTCTGTGTAATTATTTCCATAAACAATATCCTTTGCTCTATACTCGCATTTTTCATTATTAATGCCAAAACAAACTAAATTGTGTAATATTTTATTCTTGTGTGAAAATAACAAAGGGTCATCCCCATTTAAAATCATCACTCCATCTGACATTAACCCATTTTCAATTTCCATTTTAGCTTTTAATATATTATCTCTTGAAGACAATTTTTCAATGTGAGAAACTCCAATATTAGTTATTACCGCAATATAAGGTCTTGCTATGTGGGACATTAAGGATATTTCTCCTAAATTAGTCATCCCCATTTCAAAAACAGCTGCTTCAAAAGAACTATCTAAGCCAAAAACCGATAACGGCATTCCTATATCGCTATTTAAATTACCCTCGCTTTTCAAAGTTTTATACCTTGATGAAATTACTGCAGCACAAATTTCCTTTGTTGTGGTTTTTCCTACACTACCTGTAATTGCTACAATAGGTATATCAAATTTTTGTCTGTAATGTGAGGCTATACTCTGCATTGCCCTCAATGAACAACTCGTTTTAATTATTACCCCATTATTTGAAACAATATCCTTTTCAACTAATGCGATACTTGCTCCATTAGCAAATGCGTCCTCTATATAATTATGTCCGTCAACTCGTTTGCCAATAAAAGCAACAAATAAAGAACCTTTTTTTACCTTTCGGCTGTCAATAGACACACTATTTATAGAAACATCTTGTCTGCCACAAATTATTTCTCCACTTGAAGCTCTTTCAACTTCATCTGCTGTCATTATTTCCATAAACACTAATCCTCCAGTTTAGTTGTTAGTAATCAGTTGTTAGTAGTTAGTAGTTTGTATTATAATTAATATTGAACAGCGAATAATTTCGGCTGTCGCTTTTGGCGACCAAATTAACTATAAATAATAGTTCTTTTACATAAATTGTTCATTGTTCATTGCAAAATTGCTTCATGTAAAACTTCTCGTTCATCAAAATGTATTGTTTTATCATTTAGTATTTGATAAGTTTCGTGTCCTTTTCCTGCTAACAGAATAATATCGCCTTTTTTGGCATTATTAATTGCATAATATATCGCTTTTCTTCGGTCAATTATTACCTCATATTTTGTTTTTGTATCAACCATACCCTTTAAAATATCATCTATTATTGCTTTAGGTTTTTCTGTTCTTGGATTATCGGAGGTAACAATTACAAAATCAGCATAATCACAAGCTATATTACCCATAATTGGTCTTTTTGTTTTATCTCTATCGCCACCACAACCAAAAAGAACAATTAGCCTACCCTCTTTTGGTATTTCTTTGAGTGTTTTTAAGGCATTTAACAAACCATCCGGAGTGTGAGCATAATCTATAATTACACTAAAATTCTTAAAATAATCAACTGTTTCCATTCTGCCCTTAACACCTTTGGCAAACTTTAATATTTCGGTTGCCTTTACCACAGGCAGACCACTTGCATATGCAATTGCTATACTACACAAAGCATTATAAACTGAAAATTGACCGGGAATACCAATAAAAGCATTGAATTTCCCCTCGGGCGATAATAAAGTAAATTTTGAGCCAATAGCTGTATGCACAATATTAATAGCTTTAAAATCAGCTGGTTTTTCTATTCCAAAAGAGTAATGGAATTTTGCTCTATTCATAAAATCGTTAGCATAAGTGTCATCTGCATTTATTACAGCCTTTTTACAAAGAAACATTAACTTTAATTTTTCATTTAAGTAATTTTCCATTGTTAAATGATAGTCAAGATGGTCTCTTGATAAATTTGTAAAAGCACCTACCTCAAAGGTAAGCCCTGCAACTCTATCTTGAGCAATTGCTTGAGAGGAAACCTCCATAACTATATGAGTGCATTTTGTATTCTTCATTTTTAATAGTAAACTTTGAAGTTCTGAAGGTTCTGGTGTTGTGTATTTTGATTGTTGTATTCCTTCTCCTGTTAAATTTTCAATAGTCCCAATTAATCCAGTAGTAAAGCCTGCTTGGCTTAAAATATATTGAGTTAAATAGGTTACAGTAGTCTTACCATTTGTTCCTGTAACTCCAAATAACTTAATGTCCTTTGCAGGATTTTTTAAAAAATTACTCCAAATTAACGAAAGTGCAATTCTTGTATTTTCTACAATTATATGTGGCAATAAAACTTTAGTATCATATTGAGCAAGTATTGCAACGGCACCATTCTCAAAGGCTTGATTTGCATAACTATGCCCGTCTACCTTAGTTCCCACTAATGCTACAAATAAACTACCTTCCTTCACATCAGAAGATTTTGTCGCTATATCAATTATATTAATATCGTCCTTTGGTAAAACAACATCAATCCCTTTAAATAATTCACTTAATAACATTAATAACACCACCTTATTAGAGATCAGAGGTCGGAATTCGGAAAAGAAACAAGAAGCAAGAAAATTCACAATTGTCATTTGTCAATTATTTATTCATCATCAATAATCATCTTCATATCCACTGTTACAGTCGTTCCAGGCGGAACACTACTGCCTATCGCAGGTATACAAGCACTCACTATCATATTTGAAGTAGTTCCACTTGATGAAAACCTAATATTTAAGCCTGCATTAACTAAAGTTGAATTTGCTTTAGAAGCTGTAAACCCATATATATTTGGAACAATTACATTTTCTGGAGGTGTGGAAGTATTAGTATATAAAATTACCGTTCCACCAGCGGGAATTCTTTGTCCCTTTGAAGGAATTTGATATTTTACCACTCCTTCACCGCCTACAACCTTGCTCTTTAAATTCATTGCATTTAATGTTTTAATTGCATTAGAAGATTTTTGAGTAACTAAATCAGGCACTATTGCTTCGCTCTTTTTAACCTCTTCTTCTGTTAACTGTGGCTCATAACCTAAATAAGGTAAAACATCAGAAAACAATTGCTTTACTATTGGTGCTACAAGTGTTCCTCCCGATGTAATATATCCACCCGGTTCATCAAGTAAAATTAAGGTTGCAATTTTTGGGTCGTCGGCAGGAGCATAGGCTATAAAGGATGCTATTCTTTTGCTTCTGTCATTTGCTTCAATTTTTTCGCTTGTGGCAGTTTTACCTGCAATTTTATATCCATTTATTTTTGCATTTCTACCTGAACCATTGTCCACAACGCTTTGAAGCATTGCACTAATTTTTTCTGAGGTTGACTTTGAAACAACCTGTCGGACTACCTTAGGAGCAAAATCTTGAACTATATTACCGTTACTATCTTTTATTTGTTTAACAAGATGCGGTTGCATAAGTTTTCCACCATTTGCCAAAGCGGCAATAGCTGTCATAAATTGAATAGGTGTAATCTTAAATGTTTGGCCAAAGGAACTAACAGCAAGTTGAACAGGCCCCAAATCATTAGCGGTAGGAAAATAATAGCCCCTTTCTTCTCCGGAAAGGTCAATGTTAGTTTTTTCTCTTAATCCAAATGCTGTAACATATTTAAACATATTGGTGCTTCCAATTCGAGCACCTATATCCATAAATACAGGATTACAAGAATTCTCAAATGCTTGTAAAAAGGTTTCACTGCCGTGACCGCCGTCTTTCCAACAACGAATTCTTCTGCCTCCAATTAATCTATAACCATTACAATAAAAAGTTTCGTTATCACTTACTAAATTTTCCTCAATAGCTATTGATGCAGTAATTGCTTTAAAAGCTGAACCAGGTTCATACTGTTCGGTTATATTTTTATTTCTCCACATTTCATTTAATGCTTCGCTTTTTTTTGATTTTAGTTCATCGCCACTAAATGTCTCTAAAAATTCAATAGTTTCAGGATCTGTAATTGTAAAAGGTGCATTCAAATCAAAATCGGGTTTTACTGTCATTGCCAAAATTTCCCCCGTTTTAACATCAATAACTATTCCAGCGGCACGATTTGCAACTTTGTTGTCAATTCTTGCTGTTTCAATATATTTTTCTAAAAAGTGCTGAATAACCTCGTCAATTGTTAGAACTAAAGAGTTTCCGTCCTGTGGTTCAATAAGCATTTCATAGTCAAAGGGTATTTCATTTCCTCTTGCACTAGTTGCTGTAACAATTCTACCCGGCACGCCTTTTAAATATTTATCATAATACTCTTCAATTCCTGCAAGACCTTGATTATCACTACCCGTAAATCCAATAATATGAGAAGCAAAGTTCATAAATGGATAATATCTCTTTGGGTCTTCAGCAATGTTTAAACATCTATATAAATTATTTTCCTTTATTAATTCTCTAACCTTATCTGCCATAGCCTTTTCAATTCTTCGGACAATCACTTCATAGCCGGTATTTTTATTGCATAGTTTTTCTACCCATTCCTTTTCAACATCAACAATCAAAGGCAAATTATCAATAATAATTTGTTTTTGCTCGTCATTCTTAATTGCCGAAGGAGCAACATAAACCATATAAGCAGAAGCACTAATAGCCAAAGCCTTGCCATTTCTATCAAATATAGTTCCTCTTTTTGGAGCAATTGAAATATCTCTTGTTTGTTGTTCTATTGCTTTTTGTTGATATATTTTATATTCAACAATTTGTAGCATAATAAGTTTATAAGTTATTATAGAAAAACCAATAACTAATATACAACTTAGAACTACAATCATTCTTTTATACATAGGTCTTGTAGGTCCTATAGCCACTTAAATTGCTCCTCCTTCTTGAAAAATAGGGAGATAAGGCTGGTCAATTCCTTACTCCCTTCTTTTTTCTCTATATAAATATACTTGTATTTTAACTTAAAAATTCCAAAATTATTGAAAAACCTCTTGAAAGTGCATTTAATATTCCACTATCCTCTTTTTGAGCAATTGACTGGAACTTATCTTCTGTAGGCAATGAAATGTATTCAATTTGATATCTTTCAATTTTCTTTAAACCCAATTCTTCCTTTGCTCGTCTTTCAATTTCTCTTAAATCTGTTCTTTTTTCAAGCAAAACATTTAAACGCGTTTCTTCACTATGTAATGTCTCAAGTTCTTTTTTAATTTGAACAGATTTTGTGGTGAACTCATTTAATTGAACATCGTTATACAATTTAAAACTAACTAAAGAAATAATTAATAATGCACATAAAAAGAAGGACGCATTAAATCTTCTTTTATTATTGTTATTTATTTCATTTTTTTTCAATTTAAAGTCATCCCCCTTTCAGAAGTCAGAAGTCAGAAGTCAGAAGTCGGAAGTCGGAAAACTGAAATTCTATATTCTAAATTCTAAATTACTCTCGCTATTCTTAACTTTGCACTTCTTGCTCTTGGGTTAATTTCAATTTCCTGTTGACTTGGTATAATTGGTTTTTTTGTGATTATTTCAACCAAAGGCTTATTATTGCACACACAAATTGGAAAATCCTTTGGGCAAATACAGCCCTTTGCTAATTCATTAAATGATTTTTTTGCTATTCGGTCTTCTAAGCTATGAAATGAAATTATTTCAATTCTGCCATCACTTTTCATATGAGAGATTAAATTTTCCAAAAGTCTTGTCAACACTCCAATTTCATCATTCACTGCAATTCTAATTGCTTGAAAGCTTCGTTTAGCAGGATGTTGCTTTTCAGCTCTTGCATATGAGGGCATTGCACTTTTTATAATATCTGATAACTGTGTTGTAGTCTCGATTTTTTTCTTTTGTCTTTCATAAATAATTTTATTTACAATTTTTGAAGAAAATTTTTCTTGTCCATACTCCCAAAGAATTTTTTTTAGTTGCTCATAACTATATTCATTTACAATTTGCATAGCACTTAATGTAGACGATACATTCATTCGCATATCAAGTGGTGCCTCTTTTGTATAGGAAAAACCTCTTTGCTCATTGTCAAGCTGATAAGAAGAAACACCTAAATCAGCCAAAAAACCATCTATTTTTTCAATATTTAATTCTTTTAATATAGCACTTATGTTTTCAAAATTGCTTTTAATTACTTTAACCTTACTTGAAAATTCACTAAGTCTTTGCTTGCAAATTGCAATAGCATCATCATCTTGGTCAATTGCAATTAGTAATCCTTTTTGCCCTAATCGCCTTACTATTTCTATTGAATGCCCTGCTCCACCGGCAGTTGCATCAACATAAATTCCATTAGGTTTAATATTTAACCCCTCAATGCATTCATTAAGCAAGACAGAGGTATGCGAAAAATCTAATATTTGAACCATTCCCTTCAAAAAATCGTTACTAAGGAATGAAAATTTTAAAACATTAAGGACGAACTCTTCGTCCTTCAAAAAAAAATAATAAAGGAGAATTATTATATGAAAAGAAGAGATTTGTAAAAATTATTATGCTGCTACATTAATTAAAAGCCGATTTTTTCCATAGCGGTTGCGATATTATCAGCAGTTAATTCACTACTTATTGCGTTCCATTTATCTCTATCCCAAATTTCAACTCTTGAAGACACGCCAATTACAACAACATCCTTAGATAAAACAGCATATTCTCTTAAAGCCTGAGGAATTAAAATTCTTCCTTGTTTATCTAACTGTGCTTCAAAAGCACTTGAAAAGAAAAACCTCTGTAAGTTTCGAGCTCCTGCCATTTCTAATTGAGCAATTTTTATCTTAAAATTTTCCCATTCGGAAATAGAATATACAAACAAACTATTATCAAGACCTTTTGATACGATGAAAGTGTCCCCTAATACTTCTCTGAAGTTTGAGGGAATACATAGTCTGCCTTTATTATCAATATTGTAAAGATATTCACCTATTAGCATGCTATTCCCTCCTTAAGTATTACTCCACTTTTCACCACAAATGCACACTTTTCTCCACATTTACACTTATTATAGCACTTTTTTTTAAAATTGCAAGAGTTTTTTTAATTTTTTTTTAATTTTTTTCTTATTATAAAAAGCAAAAAAATAAACCACAATATGTAGGGCTTTGATAATAAATCACCCTATATATTGTGGCATTGAAAATGTGAGTAAAAAATATTTTTTTTACCATCCCCATATATTAACTTTATAGATGTTTAGAAAACTTTAATTTATCAAAGTTTAATGCTTATTATCTTTTTACATCTATTTTATGAACTGTAATTTCTCCTGCTTTTTCCAAAGAAAACTTTGCAACAGCAGGTCCGATTATTGAATAAATAAATGTTGAGCATAAAATTATTACTCTTATTTGCGGAGCATAATCGGGGACAACTGTTCCCGCAACTACAATCAAGCCCAATGCAACTCCTGCTTGTGGCATTAGCGTAGGGCCTAAATATTTGCATATTTTATCATTTTGCTTTGTAATTTTCCCGCCAAACCAAGCCCCAAGTGTTTTCCCAATGACACGCATTATTACATAAGCAAGCCCAATTAATCCAATCCCACTCAATGCAGAAATTTCAAATCCTGCACCTGAAATGACAAAGAATATCATAAAAATCGGAGGGGAAAACGATTCAGTTATTTTTGCAATGCTATCAATATCTTCATAAATATTTGCAAGCATACCACCTAATATCATACAAGCTAACAAAGATGAACCGTGCAAAATTTGTGCTGACCAATATGTAATTAACATTAATGCAGTAATAATACAAAGTCTATTTGATGATTTTTTGAACCAACGAAACATCAATTTCATTACAATACTAAACAAAGCACCCAAAATAAACGATATAACTATTTCATAAATAGGGCTTAAAATGGAAAAGAATATATTAGTATCGCTATTTGCGGACATCATTTTAACTATTGTAGCAGCAAAGCCAAAGCCAATTAGTGCAACGGCGTCATCAAGTGCCACAACGCTCATTAACATTGAAGTTAGCGGTCCTTTTGCCTTATATTGATTAATAACCATTATTGTTTGAGCAGGAGCAGTAGCCGCTGCAATGGCACCTATTATTATGGAGAATTTTACATCAAAACCAAATAAAATTAAACTTCCTGTTACTAATATAATTGCACCAAAAGATTCGGCAATAGCAATTATTATTGGAGCCATTCCAACCTTTTTAAAATAACTTAATTTTAATTCACTTCCTATTAAAAATGCAATAAATGCTAACGCAATATCAGATATTATTGAAAACCCATTTACCATATTTATTGGTATAAAATCAAAAAATGATGGTCCTAATAAAAGTCCGGCAATTAAATAACCTGTTACATTTGGGAGTTTCACAAACTTTGCGAGCCTTCCAAAAATTAATCCACTAAAAAGTATGACAGCAATTTCAATAATGATTTTAATTTCCAATTTCAAAAATTCCCTTCGTATAATCAATTGGCACGCTAAATACTACTCCAGTGTCTTTAGCACTAAGGTCTCCCACAACACTTTCAATGGCACTTATAACTTCTGACAGTTGATTGTCCTGAATAACTGTAAGAATAATATTGTTTTTTTCTCTTTCTGGATTTAAAAACACTCTAAGCGAACCTAATAATGGAATTTCATCTTCATCGTGGGAACTATTTAATAATCGAGCCATACCAGCACTTTCTATCACGGTCGCACCGCATATTTTTCTATGAGCAAACTCAGTTAATAGATCATCTAATTTTTCTGTTTTGTTTAATACAAAAAATAATAGTTTCATAGTTTCCTCCTAAAGTTTTATATAAAATATTTTGTAAAATAATTTTTTTATCTACTCATTTGTCAAATATAAACTTGTTGTTGTAAAAATTTGAGTTTTTGTTTAGTTCATTGAACACCTCATCAACACCATACCTCTCCATCAGAGTAGGCTCTCCTGAAAAAAGGTTTGTTCCCAATCCTAACCTATTATTCTCAATTATAATTCCTATACTTGCCAATGCAGTGGGAAACATATCAAAAGTTGCAAAATCCCTATTTTTAATATATTCGCTATTCACTGCTGAGTTAATAAATGCATTATAAACGGTTCGCGTATAATTTTCATCCAAATCATTAAAGAACTCGGGATCCATACTCAAATGATCTCCTGTTATGACTATAGTAGTATTTTTATAGAAATCCTGTGTTTTAATCCACTCAATAAATTCTGATATCTGGCGACTTGCACAAGCTATTACATTTGCATACTGTTTATCAAAATCATTCCGACATAAATTACATACATACCCGCCAATATGATGGGTATCTACCGTCAACATTGTAAAATTAAAGGGCTTATCCTGCTTGGCAAGCTTAATTATTTCTTTCTTTGCATATTTGTAAAGTATTTGATCTTCAAAGCCCCACCACACTTTATAATCTGAAGGTATTATACCATCGTCAATCGCTGAATAATAATCAAGCACTCTATAATTGCCATGTTGCTCAAAAAAATCTTTCCGTCCTCCGAATTCTGCATCAGAACCTACAAGAAGCGTTTGGTTATAACCTTGTTCCTTTAAAATATCACCGAGTGAATATGCTCCGGGTAAAAACTCACTATACTTACCATAAGAATTTCCTTCAATGGGAATCTTCAAAGGAATTCCACAAGTATTAGAAACCATTGCGGCTACTGTCCAGCCCGTTCCGGGTGCTTGCAAGGCTCCACCTAATTTACTTGTATTAGAAAAACTAATGTTTTCATTGGACAACCTTGTCAACTCTGGCATCAAATTTTCAGGCTGTGCACCTCCAAATTCCTCAGACATATAAGTGTTTTCAATAGATTCCATATATATATATATCAAGTTTCGCTTATTTTCCGGAAAGTTTATTTTTGCAGTTTTAGTATCTACAAAATTTTCTGCAATAAATGAGGAATCCTCATATGCATAAAAACAATAATTTATTATGTCTATTTTTACCGCGAAAAATACAATGCTAACTAAAAGAATTATTGCTGTAAATGATACAATAAATCTCTTTATTAACTTAAAAGGGAAAACTCTTAATGCTAACTTTTTACTAAATATAGAAAGTTTTAAAAGCACTTCTTTCTTCCAGTGAAAATTAACTACAAATACAAAAAGTACAACTAAAAGAATAGAGAATACTATGCACTGCAAAATAAAACTATATACGAAACTTTCATTTGCCCCTTTTATAGAAAGTTTCATCTGGAAAAGAATTTTCTCTAAAGTAACTAATCCAAAATTATTTTTCATCCATTCTGTCGAAAGCAGAAATATGAAAGATAAGAAAAGCATAATAGAAGAAATAATATTTCTTACTATATTTTTAATCTTTTTCTTTTTTGATAACTCTATATGTTGGTTGTAGATGTGTGAAACCTTAATTCCTACACTAATATTGCAAGATAACAACGCCATTATAATCGCCAATAAAAGCGAAAGAGAAATATACTTTAATGAAAAAAAACCGCTAAATGAAAGGGCTCCTATATCAATAAACCCATAATCGTAAAATAAACACAAAACTATTATCACAATACAGTTTATTAACAATGTCCAAATGCAATATTCAAATAAAGTACCAACAATGCTCTTTTCTTTTTTCTTCAAATAGCTTCGCAAAGCTACTGCAATTAACGGTGGGAAAAACATACATAAAAATTGAAACATAAAATTCTCCTTTTACCTTAGTTAATAATATTATATAACATTAAAATAATTAATGGTTTTCTTTAAATCTCACTTTTTAATATTTCCGACAAAGAAACATCTTCCCAAAGCACTCCTAAATCCTCTCTGCCCATATGTCCATATGCGGCAAGATTTCTGTAAATTGGTGCTCTTAGCTTTAATCGTTGTATTATTGCGGCGGGGCGAAAATCAAAATACTTGTTAATCAATGCATCAATTTTACTTTCTTCAATTGTATTTGTGCCAAAAGTATCAACTAATACTGAAACTGGATGTGCAACTCCAATAGCATAAGCAAGTTCAACTTCACATTTGGTTGCTAATCCTGCTGAAACTATACATTTTGCCAAATGCCTTGCGGCGTATGCACCTGAACGGTCAACCTTTGTTGGGTCTTTTCCAGAAAAAGAGCCTCCTCCGTGTTTTCCGTAGCCACCGTAAGTATCCACTATTATTTTTCTGCCTGTAAGCCCGCTATCTCCTTGTGGTCCACCTATAACAAATCGTCCTGTCGGATTTACATATAATTTTGTGTTGTTATCAAGTAAATGTGAAGGAATAATTGGTTTAATTACTTCTTCTATTATTCCCTCTCTAATATCCTTTAAGTTTGCACTTTCTTGGTGCTGAGAGGAAATTACAATTGTATCCACTCTAACTGGCTTTCCGTCATCATATTCAACTGTAACCTGTGTTTTTCCATCTGGACGCAAAAAGTCAAGCACACCTGTTTTTCTGACAACACTAAGTCTTTTTGCCAATTTATGTGCTAATGATATTGGCATTGGCATAAGTTCTGGGGTTTCGTTACAAGCAAAGCCAAACATCATACCTTGGTCGCCTGCTCCAATATCAGTTATATTTTGCTCCTTTGTTTCAAAGGAATTGTCTACACCCATTGCAATATCAGGAGATTGCTCATCAATTGAAGTTAAAACAGCACAAGTATTATAATCAAAGCCAAATTCTGCACTGTCATAACCAATATCTTTTACAACTTTACGCACTATTTTAGGAATTTCAACATAGCAATTAGTAGTAATTTCGCCCATAACAAGCACAAGTCCTGTTGTGCAAACAGTTTCGCAAGCAACTCTTGCATTGCTGTCTTGTTCTATTATTTCATCTAAAACTGCATCTGAAATTTGGTCACATATTTTGTCTGGATGCCCTTCTGTAACCGATTCCGAAGTAAAAAAATTCTTGTTCATAGTAATCTATCCTCTCAACTTTCCACTTTTATATGCGGACACGATATATCGTGTCCCTACTGATCGCTGGTCACTAACCACTAAAAAACCCTCTTAAAAGAGGGCTTTTATTATCTGAAAAACCCCTCATCTATCGGAACACCGTAGGAATTGGCACCTTGCAATTTCTTGCAGGTTGTCGGGTTTCATTGGGCCTTTTCCCTCCACCTCTCTTGATAAGGTTTATTTAATTATAATTCTATTATAATACTAAGTTCAAATTTGTCAAGCAACAAAAGCTAAGAACTTGAAAAAACCATATACGGCTCCTGTTACAATTACATCAGCAATAAATACACCTAATAATATATGTAAAAAAGCATCTTTAAATTTCATTTCTAATAATGTAGCAATTAAAGCACCCGACCAAGCACCTGTAACAGGCAAAGGAATTGAGACAAAAATGGTAAGCCCAAAATATTTATATTTATTAACTTTGTGAGATTTCTTTAATGCTCTTTTTTCAATTTTATTAATTAAACGGTCAAAAAAATTTAATCTTCTCAATAGAACGAATATCTTTTGAATAAATAAAAGAATAAAAGGTATTGGTATCATATTTCCTAATAATACGAAAATAAAAGTTTTATACCAAGGTAAGCCCAAACTAAATCCAACAGGAATGGCTCCTCTTAATTCAAATATTGGAATCATCGCTACAATAGTAACAACAAATTCGCTACCCAATGATTTTAAACTATCAACAATTTGCTGTAATAAATGCTCCAAATTATTAATCATTCCTTCCTATTAGAAATCGGATGTCGGAAATGTTTAGACGAATTTACCTCAAAATTCTTTAACTTTTAAAGTGATTATAGCATATTTAAATATACTTGTCATTATTTTTCAAAGGTTTTTGTGCAAATCATATTTTTTCAAAAACTAAAATCAATTAAAAAATGAAATTTATTATTCAAAATGAAGGCAAAATATTATGAACTTGCAAAATATGAAGTTTTTTTTGCATTTTTGGGGTAAAACTAATAAAAATAACGGAAAAATGAATTTTATTAAAAAAAGTATTGCAAAAAAAATTTTCTATGTTATAATATAAACATAATATTAATTGGGGGTAATAACAATGGCATTTAAGAGTGCTTATTTAGCAAAAATTTATGATAATGTTGAAAAGAGAAACGCTGGCGAGGCAGAATTTCTTCAAGCAGTTAAAGAGGTTTTAGAATCTTTGGAGCCTGTTGTTGAAAAGAGACATGATTTAGTTGAAGCTGGAATTATTGAAAGAATTGTTGAACCGGAGAGACAAATTATATTTAGAGTTTCATGGGTTGACGATGCAGGAAAAGTTCAAGTTAACAGAGGCTTCCGTATTCAATTTAATTCTGCAATCGGTCCTTATAAGGGCGGTTTAAGATTACATCCTACTGTAAAGGCTTCTGTTATTAAGTTCTTAGGCTTTGAGCAAATATTCAAAAACAGTTTAACAGGTTTACCAATTGGCGGTGGCAAAGGCGGTTGCGATTTTGACCCTAAGGGCAAGTCGGACGGCGAAGTTATGCGTTTTTGCCAAAGTTTTATGACAGAACTTTCAAAACATATAGGAGCAGATACTGATGTTCCTGCCGGTGATATTGGCGTTGGCGAAAGAGAAATTGGCTTTATGTATGGTCAATATAAGAGACTTCGCAATGAATTTGTTGGAGTTTTAACAGGTAAGGGCTTATCTTATGGTGGTTCTCTTGCAAGAACAGAAGCTACAGGTTATGGACTTTGCTATTACACAGATGAAATGTTAAAATCAAAGGGTTTCTCCTTCAAGGGTAAAACAGTTGTTATCTCAGGTTCCGGTAATGTTGCAATTTATGCCACAGAAAAAGCTACTCAATTAGGTGCAAAGGTTGTTGCTCTATCCGATTTCAATGGTTACATTTATGATAATAACGGTATTAACTTAAAGGTTGTTCAGCAATTAAAAGAAGTTGAAAGAAAAAGAATTTCTGAATATGTTAAATTCGTTCCAACTGCTAAGTATGTAGCTGGTGGCAATATTTGGGAAGTAAAGTGCGATATCGCTCTTCCAAGTGCTACACAAAATGAATTAGATGAAGTTTCTGCTAAAATGCTTGTTAAGAATGGCTGTATAGCTGTTGCTGAGGGTGCTAATATGCCTTCAACTCCTGAAGCTGTAGAAGTATTCCATAAAAACGGCGTTCTATTTGGTCCTGCTAAGGCGGCTAATGCAGGTGGCGTTGCTACTTCAGCATTAGAAATGAGCCAAAACTCTATGGGATTATCTTGGACATTTGAAGAAGTTGATGCTAAACTTAAAGATATTATGATTAATATTTATAAGAGTTCTTATGCGGCATCAGTTGAATTTGGTTGCGAAGGCAATTTGGTTGCAGGTGCTAACATTGCAGGTTTCTTAAAGGTTGCAGATGCAATGAAGGCTCAAGGCGTTACTTATTAATTAAAATTTGTATTAAAATCGCTTAGAGTGAAAACTTTAAGCGGTTTTTTTATGCCTAAAATGCAAACAAAGATAATTTTACTCGTTTTTATTGATTTTTTATAATTATTTAAGTATAATAACTTTTATATGAATGAATTTGGAGGCTTTTAGAGTGGGAAAGGTTTTAATTATTGGTGCCGGCGGAGTTTCTAATGTTGTGGTGCATAAATGTTGCCAAAACAAAGATGTTTTTGAGGAGATTTGTTTAGCGAGTAGAACAATAGAAAAATGTGATGCAATTAAGGCTTCAGTAGAAAAATATAATGCAAATATTACTACCGCTCAAGTAAATGCAGATAATACCGAGCAAGTAATTGATTTAATAAATAAATGTAACGCAGAATTAGTTATAAATGTTGCATTGCCTTATCAAGATTTAACTATTATGGATGCTTGTCTTGCAACCGGTGTTCATTATCTTGACACAGCCAATTATGAGCCACCCGAAATTCCAAAGTTTGAATATAAATGGCAATGGGCTTACAAAGAAAGATTTGAAAAGGCAGGCTTAACCGCATTACTTGGCAGTGGTTTTGACCCGGGTGTTACAGGTGTATTTTGTGCTTATGCCAAAAAGCATTATTTTGATGAAATTCACACTATTGATATTTTAGATGCAAACGCAGGCGACCATGGCTACCCATTTGCCACTAATTTTAACCCTGAAATAAATATTAGAGAAATTACTGCAAATGGAAGATATTACGAAAATGGAAAATGGGTTGAAACAAAACCACTGGAATTAAAAAAAGTTTATGATTTTGACGAGATTGGGCAAAAAAACATTTACCTTTTATACCACGAGGAATTGGAATCATTGGCTGTTAATATTAAGGGTGTTGAAAAGATTAGATTTTGGATGACCTTTTCGGATAATTATATAAATCATTTAACCGTGCTTCAAAATGTTGGTATGACCTCAATTAAGCCCATTGATTTTGAAGGCAAGCAAATAATACCACTACAATTTTTAAAAGCAGTTTTGCCAGACCCTGCTTCCTTAGGGGCAAGAACAAAGGGCAAAACAAATATTGGTTGTATAATTAAGGGCATAAAAGACGGCAAAGAAAAAACCTATTATGTTTACAATGTTTGTGTTCATGAGCAGTGCTTTGCAGAAGTTGGCTCACAGGCTATTTCCTATACAACAGGAGTGCCTGCTATGATAGGAGCTATGATGATTTTAAAAGGGCTTTGGAAAAAGGCGGGCGTTTATAATGTTGAGCAATTTGACCCCGACCCTTATATGGATGCTTTAAATAAGTATGGTTTGCCATGGAAAGAGGACTTTAGTCCAACAAAGTTGGACTAATTTAAAAGGGGCTTTAGTCCAACTTTATTGGATTAATTGAGTAATAATTCTTTTTAATTACTTTCTTTCGCTTGTAAAAGAAAGTAACAAAGCAAACAACTATATGGTCATTACGAGCAAAGCGAAGTAATCTCTTTAAATAAGAAAATGACTTTGACACCAAAATTGTTACTTGTTACTTGTTACTTGTTACTTGTTAATTGCAAATGAAAGGACTATTATATGGACTTAAATTTTAACTCCCTGCCTACTCCTTGTTATATAATTGACGAAAGATTACTTGAAAAAAACCTTAAAGTTTTGGACCAAGTTCAAAAGCAAACAGGGTGCAGTATTTTGCTTGCTTTAAAGGGTTTTTCTATGTTTTCAACCTTTCCTTTAATTACAAAATACTTAAAAGGGGTTACTTCAAGTTCCATTTTTGAAGCAAGATTAGGCTTTGAAAAGTTTGGCAAACAGGTTCATATTTGTGCTCCTGCTTATATTGAAAACGAGTTTGACGAAATTTTAAAATACTGCGACCATATAGTTTTTAATTCCTTTGCACAGTGGAATAAATATAAAGAAAAAGTTAAAAATTCATCAAAAAAGATTGAATGTGGCATTAGAATTAACCCCGAATACTCAGAAATTACAACTCCTATTTATAACCCTTGCTATAAAAATTCAAGATTAGGGGTAACCCTGCAAAATTTTAAGCAGAACGATTTAGATGGAATTGACGGGCTTCATTTTCACACTTTATGTGAACAAAATTCCGATACATTAAAAAGGACTTTAAAAGTGTTTGAGGAAAAATTTGGCAAATATATTTCCAAAATGAAATGGCTAAACTTAGGTGGAGGACATCATATTTCAAGAGATGATTATGACATAAATACTTTAATTGAATGTATTTTATATTTTAAAAATAAATACAATATTGAAATTTACTTAGAACCCAGCGAAGCAATTGCATTAAATACCGGATTTTTGGTGGCTTCTGTTTTGGATATAGTAGACAACAATATGCAAATTGCAATTTTGGATGCTTCTGCCGCTTGCCATATGCCCGATGTGCTTGAAATGCCTTACCGACCGAATATAATTGGTGCAGGCAAGGAGAATGAATATAAATATACCTATCGTTTAGCAGGCAACACTTGTTTGGCAGGGGACATAATTGGCGATTATTCCTTTAATGAGCTTTTAAAGGTTGGGGACAAATTGGTGTTTTGCGATATGGCACACTATACCATGGTTAAAAACAATACATTTAATGGCATAAACCTACCCTCAATTGCACTATTCAACGAACAAGAGGGAATAAAGATTATTAAACAATTTGGATATAAAGATTTTGAGGGAAGGCTTTCTTAATTCAATGAACAGCGAACAGCATTTAATAAAGCCTCCTTTTCAAAGGAGGTGTCGCCAAAGGCGACGGAGGATTATAGCCATTTTCTTTATTTTAATTCTGAACACAATGACCGTTCACTACAAATAACTTTCAACTTTCCATTTTCAATTTTCCACTTAAAAAGATTGGAGCAGATTAAATGAATTATAACGAATTAGCAAATTTACTTTTCCCTGATATAATAACAACCGTTAATGAAATAGAAGAAAAATACCCTAAAAGGAATTTAAAAGAGGGTGCTATTGTTACGAGATTTGCTCCAAGCCCAACAGGGTTTTTGCATATTGGTGGGCTTTACGGTGCTTTAATTGACGAGCGGTTAGCACACTTATCAGGAGGCATTTTTTATCTTAGAATTGAAGATACAGACCAAAAAAGAGAAATTGAGGGAGCAGTAGAATTATTAATAAATAACTTTAAAGATTTTGGTGTTGTTTTTGATGAAGGTGCAGTTATAGATGGGGACAATGGCAATTATGGTCCTTACAGGCAACGCCAAAGGGAAAATATTTATAAAACTTTTGCTAAGCAATTAGTTAGTGAGGGCAAAGCATATCCTTGTTTTTGCTCTGAAGAGCAATTATCCCTTAATCATTCTGAGCAAGAGCAAATTAAGGCTAATTTCGGTTATTATGGGCAGTGGGCTAAACACAGAGATTTTTCCTTAGAAGAAATAAAAAAAGAACTTAACAATGGCAAGAGTTTTGTTTTGCGGTTAAAAAGTAATGGAAATGCTAAGAATATTATTAAAATTAAAGATTTAATAAAGGGCGAACTCCAACTTTATGAAAACGACCAAGATATAGTGCTTTTAAAATCGGACGGAATTCCAACCTATCACTTTGCTCATATTTTGGACGATTATTTAATGGGAACTACACATATTGTTAGAGGCGAGGAATGGCTTTCTACTTTCCATTGGCATTTGCAGTTATTTGAGGCAATCGGAAAAGAGCCTCCTAAATATCTTCACACCGCTCATATTATGAAAAACGAGGACGGTGCAAAAAGAAAACTTTCCAAGAGAAAAGACCCTGAGTCGGCAGTTTCCTATTATAAAGAAAATGGCTACCCTGCAATAGCAGTTAATGAATATTTGATGACACTGCTAAATTCAAATTTTGAGGAATGGAAAAGAACAAATCCAACATTATCTTATAAGGACTTTCCGTTCTCAATAAAAAAAATAAGTGTTTCAGGTTCTTTATTTGATTTGTTAAAACTAAGAGATATTAGCAAAAATATTATAGCAAATATGACTACTTCGCAAATAGTAACAGAAATACTTAATTGGGCAAAGGAATTTGATGCAGAATTTTACAAACTCTTAAATAGAGATATAAACTATACAAATAGCATTTTTGCAATTGGTAGAGGAGTTAAAAAACCAAGAAAAGATATTGCTTGTTTTAGTGAGGTAAAAAATTATTGTTCTTTCTTTTTTGATGAATTATTTCAAGTGGAATGTGATTACCCTGAAAATATTTCAAAGCAAGATGTTACAGCAATTTTACAAGGCTTTTCAAAAGTTTATGACATAAATGACGATAATTCATTGTGGTTTTCAAAGGTAAAAGAAATAGCAAGCAGTTTAGGTTTTGCATCTGAAACAAAAGATTACAGGGAAAACCCATCAGCTTTTAAAGGGAGTGTTGCTGATGTTAGTATGGTTATTAGAATTGCAATTACAGGCAGGCAAAATTCCCCTGATTTGCACACGGTAATGCAGATATTGGGCAAAGAAAGAGCGATTTTTAGAATGAGAATTTAGGAATTAGAAATTAATTTGTAGATTGATAGTACAAGTTGTCACCCTGAGTGTAACGAAGGGTCTCAAGAGATTCTTCGCCAAAGGCTCAGAATGACACGAGTTTCTTACTCCTAATTCCTAATTTTATAGAAAGGTTGTTTAAAAATGGACGAAATGAAAAACAACGAATTTGAAACAACTTCAAATTTTATTCACAATATAATAGATAAGGATTTGCAAAGTGGGGCTGTTACAAAAATTCACACCCGTTTTCCTCCCGAGCCAAACGGCTATTTGCACATTGGAAGTGCCAAGGCAATTTGGATAAATTGGAGTATTGCAAAAAAATATAACGGTAAATTTAATTTGCGTTATGATGATACTAATCCTATCAAAGAGGATGACGAATTTGTTAAAGCAATTGAGCAGGATATTTTTTGGTTAACAGGTGAAAAGCCAAGTGGAGGAATTTTTTATGGCTCTGATTATTTTATGCAATGTTATGAATATGCTGTTAAGATAATTAAGGATGGCAAAGCCTTTGTTTGCGATTTGACAAATGCTCAGATGAGTGAATATAGAGGCACATTAACTAGGGCAGGCAAAGAAAGCCCATTTAAAAACAGAACTATTGAAGAAAATTTAATGCTTTTTGAAAAAATGAAAAACGGCGAATTCCCTGAGGGCAAATGCACATTAAGGGCTAAAATTGATATGTCAAGTTCAAATATGAATTTAAGAGACCCGATAATTTATAGAATTCTTTTTAAAGAACATCATAGGCAGGGCAACAAATGGTGCATTTATCCTATGTATGATTTTGCTCATCCAATTCAAGATGCGTTAGAGGGTATTTCCCACTCACTTTGCTCCATTGAATTTGATAATCATCGCCCTCTATACGATTGGGTTATTGATAATATTGGTATTAAGCAAAAGCCTCATCAATATGAATTTGCTCGGCTTAATATGACAAATACTGTTATGAGCAAAAGATATTTAAGACAATTAGTTGAAACCAAAACAGTCGACAGTTGGGATGACCCTCGAATGCCCACCCTTTGTGGAATGAGAAGAAGGGGCTATACTCCTACTGCAATTTTAAAATTTATTGAACTTTCCGGAGTTTCAAGGGCTATTAGTTTAGTTGATAGTGGGCTATTAGAATTTTGCATTTGTGAAGAATTAAATAAAATTGCTGATAGAAGAGTGGCAATTTTAGAACCAGTAAAGGTTACAATTACAAATTACCCCGAAAACAAAGAGGAATATTTTGAATTTTGGAATAATATAAACCCAGAAAAAGGCAAAAGAAAACTGCCATTTTCAAATGAAATTTACATTGAAAAGGCAGATTTTATGGAAAATCCAACAGACGACTTTTTTAGATTGGCTCTTGGCAAAGAAGTTCGCTTAATGAATGCATATATTTGCAAATGCAATGAAATAGTAAAAGACAAAAATGGCGAAATTATAGAACTCAAATGCACTGTTGACTTAGAAACTAAAAATAATAAGCCGGCAGATAAAAGAAAAATCAAAGGCACAATTCATTGGCTTTGTAAGGACGCATTTTTCACTACAACAATAAAATGTTATAATTTATTGTTTAATGATACAAATGTTGTGGTTAGTGAAGATGAGGATTTTAATGGGGCTATTAATCCACAATCGGTTGTTGAATATAAAAACTGTATGCTTGAAAATTCATTAAAAGGTGCTACAAGTTCTGAAAAATATCAATTTGTGCGAAATGGATATTTTGGTGTTGATTGTAAAAACGAAAATGAATACATTAGAATTGCTCCATTAAAAAGCAGTTATAAACCAAAATAATACTATTTCTAAAAATTATTCTAATTATCTAGAAAGCATATTTAAAATTAATAATGTGATTATTGCTGCAATAGCCATAGTTATTATTACCAAAAAAATAACTTTTTTTGTCTTTCTTCTTTCAGACCTTCTGTTTTTTTCTAATTGATACTCTTCATAATCTTTGTAACTATCATTATTAAGAGAGGTATTTTCTTCTAACAAGTTGTCATTTTTTGAATCATTCATTTTTATTGCTCCTATTTCCATATTTGGATATATTATACAATATGATTGTAAAAAAAACAATAGTTTTTTAAAAATAATTGTAAATTTTTTTCTGTGCATTTTTGTGCAGGATTTTTTTTGGTTTAAAAGTGTAAATAAAAAAGAAAAAGTAATAAAGAAGAAAGAAGAATACAAAACTCAGCTTTCAAAATTTATTTACAATTCTAACCTCTAACCTCTAACTTCTAACATCTAACTTGGTGGAGATAAGCGGGATTGAACCGCTGACCTCTTGAATGCCATTCAAGTGCTCTCCCAACTGAGCTATACCCCCAGATTAGTTGTCAGTAGTTAGTTATTAGTTGTTTTAGTATTGTAAACACTGCTAATTCCTAATTCCTAATTAAAAAGGCTCATCTGACTACTTTCATCCATTCCCTCAAGCACACCTTGAGATGCTAAAACCTCTATTACTGTTTTAGTAGCACCAGCTCTTATTTTTATATCCTCAATTGACATAAATTCTCCCTGCCCTCTTGCATTAGCAATAGCAGATGCGGCGTTTACCCCTAATCCCTGTAAGGCATTTAGAGGTGGTAAAAGTGCGTTATTCACTAATAAAAACTTATTTGCATCTGATTTATAAAGGTCAATAGGCAAAAATTCAAAGCCTCTTTTATACATTTCATAGCAAACTTCTAATACTGTATACATATCCTTTTCCTTATTAGAAGCCTCTTTTTTATTATCCTTTTCCTCAATTTCCTTCATTTTATATTTAACCTTTTCAATGCCATTTATCATATGAGCCGCATCAAAAGAGTCTGCCCTAACAGTAAAATATGTAGCATAAAAAGCAAGTGGGTAATGCACCTTAAAATATGCTATTCTAAAAGCCATTGTTACATAGGCTACGGCGTGTGCTTTTGGAAACATATATTGAATTTTCTTACAAGAGTTAATATACCAAAATGGAACATTATGTTCTTTCATAATTTGTTCGTTTTCTTCTGATAAACCCTTGCCTTTTCTAACCTTTTCCATAATATTAAATGCTTCTTTTTTTGGAAGTCCCATATGAATTAAATATAACATAATATCGTCTCTTGTGCAAATGGCTTGCTTTAAGGTAGCGGTTTTATGTTTAATTAATTCTTGAGTATTATTAATCCAAACATCAGTTCCATGTGAAAGTCCAGAAATTCTCACAAGTTCAGCAAAGGTAGTAGGCTTGGTTTCCTTTAACATTTCCCTAACAAATTTTGTGCCAAATTCAGGCACTGCAAAAGAACCAACCTGATTAATTATGTTGTCCTCCTCTAAATTTAAAGCCTTTGTGGAGGTAAAAATGCTCATAGTATCCTTATCATCAAGTGGAATTTCCTTTGCATCAACACCTGTTAAATTCTCAAGCATTCTAATTACTGTAGGGTCATCATGCCCTAAAATATCCAATTTATAAAGGTTATCATGAATTGAGTGATAATCAAAATGAGTTGTTATTGTTTCGGAATTCTGGTCGTCCGCAGGTCTTTGAACGGGAGTAAAATCGTGAATATCTTTGTGTTTTGGCACTATCATTACACCACCGGGGTGCTGACCTGTTGTTTTTTTAATTCCAGAGCAACCATTTATTAATCTTTGTTCTTCGGCTTTTCTTAATATTTGATTTTTTTCTTCAAAATATTTTTTAACAAATCCATAAGCACTTTTTGAGGCAATCGTGCTTATTGTTCCTGCTCTAAAAACATACCCTTCCCCAAAAAGTTCCTCTGTGTATTTGTGTGCTTTTGCTTGATATTCACCTGAAAAATTAAGGTCAATATCAGGAGCTTTATCTCCGTCAAATCCCAAAAAAGTTTCAAATGGAATATCGTGTCCATCTTTTATATATGCCGTGTTACATATAGGACATTTTTTGTTAGGTAAATCCACACCGCTTTCAAAACTGCCATCAACAACAAACTCTGAGTTTTTACAATTAGGGCAAATATAATGTGGGCTTAAGGCATTTACCTCAGTAATTCCCGCTAAAAAGGCAACCAAAGATGAGCCAACCGAACCTCTTGAACCAACTAAATAGCCTTCCTCTAACGATTTAGACACTAATTTTTGAGCAATCATATACATAACCGAAAAGCCGTGCTTAGTAATTGAATTTAGTTCTCTGTCCATTCTCTCTTGAACTACTTCTGGCAATGGCTGACCATAAATTTCATTTGCCCTTGAAATAGTCAATTTTTTTAAATCCTCTTCTGCTCCTTCCATTTCTGGTGGAAAGGATTCCTTTGGAATTGGTCTAATTTCCTCGCATAGATTTGCAATTAAATTTGTATTTGTAACAACTACCTCATAAGCCTTTTGCTCACCTAAATAAGAAAACTCCTCTAACATTTCATCAGTAGTTTTTAAATATAATGGAGCCTGTTTATCAGCATCCTCATAACCTTGCCCTGCCATTAGTATTCTTCTGAAAATTTCGTCCTTTGCATCTAAGAAATGCACATCACCGGTAGCCACAACAGGTAAATTTAACTTTTCGCCCAATTTTACAATAGTCTTATTAAATTCCTTTAAATTTTCTTGGCTTTCTACTACATTACTTTCAATTAAAAAATTATTATTAGCCAAAGGCTGAATTTCAAGATAATCATAAAATTTTGCAATATCGCACAATTCTCCCCAAGGCTTATTTTCTTTAATAGCACTATAAAGTTCTCCTGCTTCGCAAGCAGAACCTAAAATTAGCCCCTCTCTAAACTGCATAAGTTGACTTTTCATAATTCTTGGCTTCTTGTAAAAATACTTTAAATGTGAACTCGAAATTAAATTATATAAATTTTTAAGTCCTATTAAATTTTTTACTAAAATAATTTGGTGATAGGATTTATCTTTTTTTGAACCCTCATTGCCAATTAATTCATTTATTTGCGAAATATTTTGGATGCTTTTTTCCTTTAAAACATTAAACAAATTAAATAAGATTTTTGCTAAAACTACTGCATCATCAGTTGCTCTGTGATGATTAAACTTAGGTAGTTTTATATGCTCTGCCACTAAGTTTAATTTAACACTTTTCATTTCGGGAAAACAAAAGCGACAAATAGGAACAGTATCAATATATGTAAAATTAAATTTCTTATTTGTTTTTTTAGCCCCCTCTTTTATAAAGGAAATATCAAATGGTGCGTTATGTGCTACTAATGCTCTATTTCCAACAAATTCATAAAACATATCCAATGCCTCGCTTAGTTTTGGTGCATCCTTAACATCGTTATCTGTAATTCCTGTTAGTTGCGTAATTTTTTCAGGTATTGGCTTTAAAGGATTAACAAAGGTATTAAAACTATCTATTATTTGACCGTCTTTAACTAAAACTGCACCAATTTCGGTAATTTCTTCGGTATTTGCAAAAAGTCCTGTAGTTTCAATATCAAATACAATAAATTCTCCGTTAAAGTCAGTTTCTAAATTACCATAAACAATTGGATTAGTGTCATTTACAAAGTAACTTTCTATTCCATAAAGCACTTTAATATTATGCTTTTTAGCAGCATTCATTGCATCTGGAAAAGCTTGTGCTACTCCATGGTCGGTTATTGCTATTGCACTATGTCCCCATTTTGCCGCTTTTTCAATTATTTTTGCTACCGGAGTAACAGCATCCATAGACGACATATTGCTATGAGTATGTAGTTCAACCCTTTTAATTTCGGCATTATCAAGTTCAATCGTTTTCTCTAATCGGACTATATCAAAAGGAGTAATAACTGTATCATTTTCAAATCTGTCAATATATGCGTCTCCACGAACTAAAACATTCATTCCATTAGAAATTTTTTCAAAAATTGGCTCTGTTTTCTTTCTATCATCAAATATTTTAACTGTAATTGAGCCTGTTGTATCAGTTATATTAAAGGTAAGAATACATTTATCGTTTCTTGTTGTTTTTTTAAATATATTAAAAACTTCGCCACTTACAACTACTCTACCAGAGTATTCATCTATTTGACCAATTTCACAAGGTTTTTCTTTAACTAACTTGCCTAAAATAATATCATTTTTTCCTTTCCCATTAGTTTTACTATTTGACTTTGGTAACTTTTCGCTTATGTTTTTTATTTGCTTTTGTTGATTTTCTTTATATGCCTCTAAAAATTCATCATTATTAGGGTCAATAAATACTACTGATATTTTTTTTGAAAATTGCTCAAATATCAATGTTTCAAGTTTTGAGTTTAAATTGCTTTGCAACAATAAATCACTACTTTTATTTTTAAGTTTAATAATTAACTTATTATCTTCAAATAAAGCCTCACTCCCATTTAAAAAACCATTTACCATAGGAATTTGTTTTTTTGCAACACTTAAAATATATGAATACACCTCTTGAGTATTTAATGCGTTGTCTGAATATTTTGGTGTTATGCAAACTTTATTTAAGTTATATGCTTCTTTTAACTTTTCGCTTATTTTTTCAATAATATTTAGTTCTGCAATAGATGAAAGAATAATATTGAATTCAAATTCTCTTGCCTCGCTTTTAAACTTCATACCATCTATAAAAGCCGATGAAATGATTTTTTCATCGGTTTCTTCACTTATATACTTATTAAACATTTCTATAAAAGTCTTTTTCCCTTCCACTTTATAATTCCCTTCTATTTTATATAAAGAATATCGTAATTGTTAAAGTTTTTCTATCTCTTTTAATAACTCCTCTAAAAGTTTATCCTCTTTTACCTTCTTTATTATTTCGCCTTTTTTAAAAATAAGCCCTTCGCCTTTGCCTCCTGCAATTCCAATGTCGGCTTCTTTTGCCTCACCGGGACCGTTTACAACGCACCCCATAATAGCAACTTTTATATTTTTATTGGATTTTTGCAAAAGGGCTTCAACTTTATTTGCCAAACTAATTAAATCAATTTCAGTTCTTCCGCATGTAGGGCAAGAAATAATTTCAACCCCTCCGTTATAAAGCCCCACCGCTCTTAAAATATCATACCCTGCAAATATTTCATTTATTGGCTGTGCCGTTAAAGACACTCTAATAGTATCCCCAATTCCTTTTTGCAAAAGTGTGCCAATGCCAATTGCACTTTTTATAAGACCTGACCTTTGTGTTCCTGCCTCGGTTACCCCTAAATGCAAAGGGTATTCACTTTGTTCGGATAATAAAGTATAAGCATTTATCATATCAACAACATTTGAAGATTTTATTGATACTACAATATTATTAAAATCAAACTTTTCTAAAAGCGAAATATGGTATTTTGCACTTTCAACCATTGCTTGAGGAGTGGGATGAAAATACTTTTTCAAAATATGTTTTTCCAAAGAGCCACTATTAACACCAATCCTAATTGGTATGTTTTTTAATTTGCAAGCATTAACAACTTCTTTAATTTTGCTTTGCTCTCCTATATTCCCCGGATTTATACGGATTTTATCAGCCCCGGCATTACAAGCTTCAATAGCCAATTTATAATCAAAATGAATATCGGCCACTAAGGGAATTTTTATCTCTTTTTTTATTTCATATAAAGCCTTAACAACTTGCATATCAGGAACAGCAACACGAATAATATTACAGCCTGCGTCTTGCAACTCTTTAATTTGCTTTACAGTATTTACAACATCACTTGTCTTAGTATTGCACATTGATTGAATGGCAATAGAATTTCCATTGCCAATTTTAATATTTCCAATTTTTATTTCTTTGGTTTTTTTACGGATAATCATAATAAATATCCTCACTCCACTTTTGCGGGTTAGTATCTATGGCAGGTCATGCTAATGCAACTATTACTATATACCTCTTTGAATTTCTAAAACAAAGGGAATAACTGGCACAGACTTAGCCCACCCAAAGTGAAAACTAATAAATTTCAGTTTTTTCTCATTATAAACAAATATTTAAATCCTCTTAAATAAAAATTATGTTGTCTTGCGAGGTTATGCCATAATCCAGTATTTGATGTTTGATTATGTCGTGTCAAGCAAATTATATCTATTGTCTCAAAATATTTAATAAGTCGGCTATATAACAAAAAACCAGTAGGGACAAACTTTTTATTTTTCCATTGGTCACCTATAACCCAAGCCATAACTTTTTTTGCTTTTAAAATTCTGCTAATTTCAATTGCTACTTTTTCTAATTCAGTATAAAATTCTTCATTTTCGCAAGATATTTTTCCAATACATTCTATGTTTTCAGAATAATTAATATTATCTGAATAAGGAGAATCAATAAAAACAAAGTCAACGCTTTCATTATCTAAAGGGATATTTCTTGCATCGTTTTTTATTGTATCATCACGAATAGAATTAATATCATAACCAATAACTTTGCGATTTAATTCTTTTGCGACATCAATTGTCGTTCCACTACCGCACATAGGGTCTACAACTAAATCTCCTTCATTTGTATATCTCATAAGTAAGTTCCATACTACAAATGCAGGAGTAACTCCTTTATACTTGTTGTTCCCATGTGGAACATTTCCATAATTTTGAGTAGGAAAGTCCCAAAGTGTTGTTGACTCAATTTGTACTTCCTTTTTTATTTTCATAATGATTAATATCCTATAGCAAATTATTTTTTAAATCATCAATAAATTTATCAAATGTTTTCACTTTAATACTTTCTTGTATAGAACTTTCGCTTAAAATATAACTGCCATCTAAATCTGCTTCTACTATTGCTCTTCCTTTTTTTATAGGTAATTTCGTTGTTAATGTTCCATCTTCATCAGGTGTTATAAAATATACTTTTATATGCTGAGTTACTTTATCTGAAGAAAGTTTTATTTTCCAATAACCTGTTTGTGCAATTCTCTCACGCAAAGTAACCTTTATTGATAAAACAGCAACTACTTCGCAATTTTTTGGATTAAAAATAACTATATCAACATCAGGTAAATGCGAACCATACTCTCCATAGTCAACTAACAAATTCCTTTTTACTTTCCCAAGTATTTCACTTAAATTAGCACCATTGGTTCTTTCTAATTTGTTACCATTTACAACCTCAAGCCCTAAATCTCTCACTTCATCAGTTATTATATATTCAATTAACTTTTCAAGATTTTTTCCTTTAAAAGCTCTCCATGATTGCTCATGGTCTGTACCATAAAAATCTTTTTTGTGTTTCTCTTTTGCTTCAATAAAAACTTCTGATATATGTTTAAATGCTTCGTTTCCGTATTTCTGCTTTTTCATTTCGTACAGTTCAATAATATCATTAATAGTCATAAAAAAAACATCTCATTTAAAATATTAGATTTTTTCCATAATTAATATATATTCTGTAGGATAAGCCAGTTTAAGATTTTTATCATTATTTTTTGTAAATTGACCTGTTTCAGAGTTTCTTGTTGAGGGTAACATTTTTGAAGGTATTTCTCTATGAATAATATGATTTGTTGAAAATCCAATATTTTCAAATTGTTCTTGAAAAACTTCAGCATTTAAAATATCAACTCCATTAAATTTAGTGTTTCCTATTACTACACATGCTTTCCCACCTTTTTTTAAAACTCTTTTCATTTCTATAAAACTTTCTAACATATCACAAAAATAGTTTTTTACTTCTCTGTTTTTTTTGTTGTTTCCAAGTTGACATATAATTTTTTCAGCTAAATTACTTTTTAAATCAGTTTCTCTCCTTTCATTATATGCACTACCAATAAATTTTTTTCTAAAAGAAGAAAAATCATCCAAGTAACCCAACCATAAAGAAGGCAACTGATGGAGGTCTGCATATTCATAAGAAGTTACATAAGGAGGGCTTGTTACAATTAATTTTGCTTTTTCATTTTCACAAGGAGTCCTTCTTGAATCTCCACACTCAACATATCTAAACTTATCAATATTATATATGATATCTCTATTTAAAATTTCTAATAATTCAATATGCCTTTTAATCATTTTTTTAGATTGATTAATAAAAAGTATTTGGGGGTCATAATCTTTTTTATTTTTGTCTCTCGTTGGCTTAACACTTTTTTGCAACCAAATTGAAGATGATTTCAATATTTGCGCAAATGAAACTCTAAAAAAATCTTTAATTTCTTTGTTCTCTATTTCTTCAATTCTCGCAAGTATAATCAATAATTTTTCTTTTTGATAAGGTTTGAACCAATAATCAATTCTTTCATTAAGTATGAATATAGATTGTGCTTTAATAAGAAAACTTTCATATTTTCCGTTTAATCTATTATTTAAATCATATTCAATAGCGGAAAATTCGTTTAACAATTCTTTTTGTTCTAAAGGGGTAGTTTTTACTTTTGAAAGCAAATATGCAAAATCATTTATATCAGTTCCAATTCCAATACGATTATTAACAATTGATTCAACAATAGTTGTTCCACTACCCATAAATGGGTCAATAATTATATCATTTTCATTACTATATTCTAAAATTAATCTTGAAGCAAGTTGCGGTATAAATTTTGCAGGATATGTATAATATCCGTGTGTAATATAAGCAGTGTCCTTAATAGTTTTATCAGAAAATGACCATGAGTAATCAACTGGAAATGAAGAAAGTTGAATACTTGAATTATTATTTAACATATTATTTCCCCCTATTACTTAATAAACAAATGCTTTATATCATTAAAAGTTACCAAAACCATCAATAGCATTAGCAAAATAAAGCCTGCAAAGTGGACATAACCTTCGTATTCAGCCTTTACTGGTTTTCCTCGCACTGCCTCAATTAATAAAAATATTAATCTTCCACCATCAAGTGCTGGTAAAGGTAATAAATTAAACACCCCTAAATTTATAGTAATGAAAGCTATCAGAGAAAACAATGCCACTACTCCGCTATTTGCCGCATCTCCTACCGCCTTAGTCATTCCAACTGGACCACTTGCTTGCTCTAAACCTATTCTCCCTGTTACTAAATCCAAAAGCGAAAGTCCCACCATTCTCACAATTGAAATAGTAAGCTTACCCGAATTTGAAAGCACAGTTATAACATTTTTACCCTCAACAACAGGAGAAAAACCTAAAATATAAGTTCCATCTTCATCTACTAATTTAAAATCAGAAATAGTTATTTCTTTATTATTTCTAATTACTTTAACAGTTGTAGTATCATTATTTAAACGCATAATTAAGAAAGGAATGTCCAAAGAGCTGATTATTCTATTATTATCAATTTCAGTAACAATATCTCCTGCAACAAGAGCCGTTTGTTCAGGTAAAGGTTTGTCCACCTTTGAAGTATTAAAATCTCCACTTGTTAATGAGATAATAAAAACTAAAATAATAAATCCCAACACTATATTCATTATAGCTCCTGCTATAACAATTAATATTTTTTGATAAACCTTTTTTTTGTTAAATGCTCCATCTTCTTCGCTCTGTTCGTCCTCGCCCTCCATTTTTACATAGCCACCAATGGGAAAAGCCCTCAATGAATACTGAGTATCACCCTTTTGCTTTTTCCAAATAACCGGTCCCATACCTAAAGCAAATTCGTTGACCTTTACCTTAAATAGCTTGGCAAAAAAGAAATGACCACCTTCGTGTATTAATATTAATACACCAAGAATGATTATAAAATATAAAATATCCATAGTAAAACCCCCTATCAGTAGTCAGTTGTCAGAAATCAGATGTCAAAAATCAAAATCTACTACATCTTATTTCTATGTTATATTATAAGCTTTCTTACCTTTTCTCTTGTAATAAGTTCTGTTTGCAAAATATCGTTTAAAGTTGGATTAATTATTGTTTTATGTGATTTATATATTTCCTCTACAATTGAAAAAATATCTACAAAGGTAATTTTTTTATTCAAGAAAAGTGTAACCGCCTCTTCGTTTGCCACATTAATTGCACAAGGCAAAGTTCCACCTTTTTTTATAGCAGACATACAAATCTTCAAGCATTTAAATGTTTCAATATCCGGCTTATTAAAGGTTAGACTTCCATATTTTATTAGGTCAAGATTTTTTATGTCAGAAGGAAAACGATTAGGATAGGTAAGTGCATATTGTATTGCCAATTTCATATCAGGTTCGCTTAACTGTGCTATAACTGAATTATCCACAAGTTCTATCATTGAATGAATAATGCTTTCTCTATGTATTATTACCTTTATTTGGTTTGGCAAAACATCAAAAAGCCAAAAAGCCTCAATTAATTCAAGCCCTTTATTCATAAGAGTGGCACTATCTATTGAAATTTTCGCCCCCATAGTCCAATTAGGATGTTTTAATGCATTTTCTAATGTTACTGCTTTTAATTGCTCGTAACTTTTCCCAAAAAAAGGACCTCCAGAGGCAGTTAAAATAATTTTTTTTAATTCCACTTTTTTATTAATTCCCTGTAAACACTGAAATATTGCACTATGTTCACTATCTACAGGAATAATTTTTACATTGTTTTGCTTAGCTAACTTAGTTACTATTTCTCCTGCTGTAACTAAAGTTTCCTTGTTGGCAAGAGCAATGGTTTTTTTTGCTTTTATTGCCTCTATAGTGGGGACTAACCCTATCATTCCAACAACACTGGTAAGCACTATATCGCTTTCTTGCTGCGTAGCCACTTCACATAACCCATCAACGCCTGATACAATTTTTGTATTGGTGTCAGCAACTTTTAATTTTAGCTCTTTTGCCTTTTTATCATCATATACACAGGCAACTTTGGGCTTAAATTCCCTAATTTGATTTTCTAAAACTGAAATATTTGAATTAGTAGATAAGCTACTTATCTTATAACCCAATTGCCTTGCAACCTCAATGCTTTGTGTTCCAATAGAGCCGGTTGAGCCTAAAATTGACAAAATCTTATTTTCTTTATTCATAAGTCATCACCGCTGAACAAATCGCATAAAATAGTTATCAATTTCTTCTCTTAGCTCTATACCAGCTTTTTCAAAACAACCCAGCAAATCAGCAAATATTATATCATCAGCAAGAAAATTCCACCATTCATCAGCAACAAGCACTTCTTTAGGCAAATCAAACATTCCTTGCATAGTCCATCTCTCATATGGTTTTGGTTCGTATGGATTATATGGGATTGCCACACCTGTTACAATATTAGCTTGAGGATTTACATATAATTCAGATGCCACCCATTCAAGCAAAGTCCGCTTAAATTCTTTAAAACCACCAATATTTGGCTTACCCGTTTTCACATCAAACATATAAACAGTATCTGCACTTTTTAAACACACATCAATTTTTGTTAATTTTACTGTGTGAGGTTTTCCCTTTTGGCAAACTTTACGCAATTTTTCTATTTCTAATTCCTTATTTGATAATGTCGTCCCTGTAATTAGTTCATCCATAATTTGTTGAATACAACGATGTGCTTCATCACAAATAATATTATTAGGTGCTTTTTGACGCTCTTTAATAATAAAATGTTCACTTGCAAGTGCAAGAGCAACCGGCTCATAAATTGTTGTTCCAAAAGTTGTATTTAGGGATTGCAAAAAAGAAAATAAAGCCATTCTATCCTTCCCAAGTAGTCGTGTATGAAAAGGCATAGAAGTTGTTTCAGGAGAGTATTTTTCAAATTTTCCTCGTATAGAACAAATAATAGTGTTAATTATTTCTTGCTTTTTTATTTCTGTCATCAAATTATTTCTCCTTCATTCTAAAAATAAATTCTGAATAAGCCCCTTTGTCCTTTTCCGTTCTATTAAGAACTGGTCTTTTGAAAACATCAATAATTTTCATTGAAGCCTTTTCAGCAATTTGAGGGTATAAATTATGCTTGTCATTTGCTACTAAAAAAACCTCATAATCATTACATAAATATTTTTTGCAGTTAATCAAGACTTGTGAAATGCCTTCAACATAAGAATTTCTTGCCCCTATGCCACCACCATTAAACAAAGGACCTATCTCTAAATTATCATTTCGTTTTAGCGAAAACAATTCGTAGGAATACGCATGTTGCTCATGATAATCAATCAAACCAACATATGGTGGACTGCTAAAAATACCTTTGATTTTTTTACCTTTATAAATTGGCAAAAGCACTTGAAATTGTTTCTCAATGGCTTTTTCAATATTTAAATTTCTTGAATCCCCTGTAAAACAATATTGATTTGTTTTTGTTTTGTATTTTTGAAATAGTTTTATTCTTTCAATTGTATCCTTTGAATATGTATCCCACCATTTTTTTATACTAAATAATGGTTTGCAGATTTTTTTGTGTTTCCTACAATAATAAGTAGTATAGATTGGCACAACCAGTGTCGCTAAATCCGAATGAGTTGTTGCTCTACAGGAACGAATAGTGCGAGATAAAATTATTTGCATTATCCTCTTTATTGGCTCATCACTGATTTTATCTATTAACTCACTTATATAGTATGTCTCCTTTTTTGTTGTACTAAAATACCATTTATTCATAAAAGAATCGTTTGTTTGACCATCTATTTCAATATTATGTTTTTTTGCTACTGAATGAAAAATCGGCAAAAACTCTTTTTCTTTTTGAGTTGAATATTCTTTTTCATTAATAGTTTTATTATTCACGCATTTTTTAAATTCCGGTGTTGGAAAATATTTTGAATTAAATTTATATAGTTCTGAAAGTAATTCATTTTCAAAGGCAACAACATCAACTTCATTTTCAAATTTATTAAAATTTTTATTTAATTCATTAAGTGTTTTTTGCAAAGATAAAATATCATAATTTTCAACTTTACTATTTGAAATCATTGCATTAAATTTTGAAATGTCCACCCCTATTGCATTCATACCTAATTCACATGCTTGAACCAATGTAGTACCGCTACCACAAAAAGGGTCAAGTATAATATCACCCTCTTGAAAATATATCTCCTTTTTAAAACTATCAGTATGATTATCTAAAAAATATTCCGCAAGCTGAGGAATGAACTTTCCTTTATAAGGATGGAGCCTATGGATATGTTTTGTTGTTTCTGATTCTTTATAACTATCAAATGATAATGTCCAATTTAAGTCAGCACCAAGTTTTTCTTTCCAATCTAATTCTTTTTGACCTTTTAACGAATTATAATACTGCTTAACATCAGCAATTTCAACCAAAGTATTTCCTTCTTGATTATATCTATTAATTCTACCATATTGAATAAGATAAGATATATTTGATTCTGTTATGTTTTTTTCAGAATATTCAGAAGCCCATTTGCTCGCTTCTTTTACACTAACTAAACCAGTCATCATAAATCATCCCTTTCTATATTTCATTATTAACTATTTAATCATTGGAAAATAGCTAAACACTATAAAAATAAAAGGCGATACAAATATCACACTATCAAATCTATCTAATATTCCTCCGTGTCCCGGCATAATTGAACCAAAATCCTTAACTCCAAATGTTCTTTTTATTATTGAAGCGGATAAATCACCAATTTGGGCTACAATTGATGCTAAAGCACCAACTATAGTAATTCCAATTAAATCTACACTTGCATTAAATATATATATATCCATTATTCCACAAACAAAAAAGGCAAGAGAGGTTAATAATATACCGCCAATTGCACCCTCAACAGTCTTTTTAGGGCTAATTCTTTTAATTAGTTGATGCTTCCCTAACCACCTACCAACCAAATATGCCCCTATATCAGTAATCCACGCACCAACAAAAACAAGATAAATATAAAAATTTCCCATTTGCATTTGTCGAACATATATTAAAGTGGAGAAAAAATAGGATATAATAATTGATATTAAAAAAACAACGCTAATATGCTCAAATGTAAAATGTCCATAAGTAAATAGCAATGTTAAAAATAATACTAAAGTAAAAGCAAAGAATGCGACAGTCATATTTTTTCTGCTTAGTTCAGGTAAAAACGGCATACAAACTGCAAAAACTATGCTAATTACCATCAGAGATTTTCCCTCAATATATTTTGTGGCAATTAATGCCTCGTATACAGCCCCTGCCGCCAATAATGCAACAGCAGTATTTAATATATACGGAATGTGAGAAAACCATAATAGTGGAACAAATGTAACAAATATAACTAATGTAGTAATTAACCTCTTTAAAAACATCTAAACACC
The DNA here is from genome assembly GCA_964520885.1 of uncultured Oscillospiraceae bacterium. Taxonomy (GTDB): domain Bacteria; phylum Bacillota; class Clostridia; order Oscillospirales; family SIG519; genus CAZFQD01. The sequence continues at coordinate 36,820 of CAZFQD010000004.1, forward strand.
ACCAAACCTTCTATTTCTATTAATATAATCTTCAACTGCTCTATCTAAATGCTTTTCATTAAAATCTGGCCATAAAATACTGTCAAACCATAATTCTGAATAAGCAGTTTGCCACAACAAAAAATTAGAAAGCCTTTTTTCTCCACTTGGCCTAATAACTAAATCAGGCTCAGGTTGGTCTTTAGTATACAAATAGCTTGAAAATAGGTTTTCATCAATATCCTGTGGCTTTATTTTATTTTGAATACACAAGTCAACTATACTATGAACAGCATCTAAAATCTCTTGTCTTCCACCATAATTAAGTGCAATATTAAGATTTGTTCCCGTTGCATTTTCGGTTAGTTTCTCAGCTTTATTCATTTTTTCTATAATATTCTCAGGTAAATTAGTTTTTCTACCTATAAATCTAAGTCTTGTATTTTCTTTTACAAAATCCTTAAATGCTTCCTCTAAATAATCATCAAAAAGTTTCATAAGTGCAGACACTTCTTCTTGCGGTCGTTTCCAATTTTCTATAGAAAAAGCATACACCGTAATATATTTAATACCTAATTTTTCACAATGTCGGACAATTTTTTTAAAGTTTTGGGCTCCCTTTATATGTCCTGCACTCCGTGGAAGACCACGATTTTTAGCCCATCTTCCATTACCATCCATAATAATAGCAATATGCTTTGGAACTTGAGCTTTATCATATTCTTTTGTTTTAAAGCTAAATAAAGACATCTTTCACGTATAATCTATTTATCTTCATAAAGGGGGTAATTAGATTATTTTTCTCC
>CAZFQD010000005.1:0-16868 GCA_964520885.1 uncultured Oscillospiraceae bacterium
TAGACTAAAAAACCGCATAAAATCAAGGTTTTTTGAGTTTCGCAATTGACTAGGAATACAAAAGATTAGGAGGAAAAATTTTATGAGTAGTGTATGGGGTAATAAAATTAAGGTTTCAATATTTGGAGAATCCCATGGTAAATCAATTGGTGTTGTGCTTGATGGGGTTCCAAGTGGTGTTTTAATTGATTTTGATAATATTCTATTACAAATGAAAAGAAGAGCACCGGGAAATAATGAATTTTCAACGCAGAGAAAAGAACAAGATTTTCCAATAATTCAAAGTGGGCTTTTAAATAACAGGACCACTGGTTTTCCTATTTGTGCAATTATTGAAAATAAATCTGCACATTCTAATGATTATGAAAATCTAAAAAATACTCCTCGACCGGGACATAGCGATTATACAGCTTTTTTGAAGTATAACGGCTTTGCTGATATGCGTGGGGGAGGACATTTTTCAGGTAGATTAACGGCACCATTAGTATTTGCAGGAGCAATATGTAGCCAAATATTAGAAAAACAAGGTATTTTCATCAATGCAAATATTATTGAAATTGCTGGAATTAAAAACAACGAGAGTTTTATAAGTGATGAAATAAAAGATGCAATAAATAAGGCTATGGAAGATGGAGATTCAGTTGGTGGAATAATAGAATGCACTGTTGAAGGTGTGAATAATCCAATTGGTTCGCCAATATTTAATTCTGTTGAGGCAAATCTATCATCAATAATTTTCTCTATTCCTGCTGTTAAGGGCATAGAATTTGGAGCAGGTTTTAATTCATCTAAAATGAGAGGTTCTGAGTGTAATGACGAGTTTTATATTAAAAATAATAAGGTAGCAACAAAAACAAATAATTGCGGTGGGATTTTGGGTGGTATTGCTAACGGAATGCCAATAGTATTTAGAGTTGCATTTAAACCTACTCCATCAATTAAAAAAGAGCAATCAACTGTTGATTTAACTAAAAATTGCGAATGTAAAATAGAAATTAATGGTAGGCACGACCCTTGTATAGTTCCAAGAGCATTGCCAGTAGTGGAGGCAGTTTGTGCTATTGCTATTCTTGATTTAATGCTTTAATTGGAGGTTTTTAAATATGTCAAAACTTATAGATATTAGAAATAAAATAGATGAAATAGATGAGGAATTAGTTAAACTATTTACCAAAAGATTAGATTTAGCTAAAGAGGTTGCTAATACAAAAATATTGTCAAAAACAGCTGTCCTAAATTTTGAGAGAGAAGAAGAAGTTTTATTAAGAACTTCAAAAATAGCAGGAGAATTAGGAAGGCAAATCACTACAATTATGAAAACTGTGATGCGTATTTCAAGAGAAAAACAATATGAAATTATTTGTGATAATGATGAAGATTGGGAATTGAAAAATATAACCCAAGCATCCTTAAATAATAAATATAAAGAAGATATTATTGTTTTTGGTGGGAATGTTGGCTCATATTCTGAAAGAGCAGCTATTATTATGTATCCAAATGTAGTTCCAATCGGTCAAAAGTCTTTTGAGGATGCATGTAAATTAGTTGCACGAGAAAAAGCCGATATTGCTGTTTTACCACTTGAAAATTCTACTGCCGGAACTGTTAATGAAGTTTATGATTTGTTACCAAAATACGGGTTATATATTGTAAAAGCATTATCAAGTGATATTGAGAACTGCTTATTGGGAATAAAAGGTGCAAAATTAAGTGATATAAAAGAAGTAGTTTCCCATCCTCAAGCCTTAATGCAATGTGATAAATTAATAAAAAATATGAACTTAATATCCACACCATCTGAAAATACGGCTTTTGCTGCAGAATTGGTTTCAAAAAGTAACAATAAATCAATAGCGGCAATTGCTTCACAAAAAACTGCAAAAGAGTATTCCCTTGAAATTTTATTAAGTTCTATTAATAATGAAACAACTAATCAAACAAGATTTGTTGCATTGTCAAAAAAACCAAGAATAAGTAGCACTGCAAATCGAGTAAGTATTGCTTTTAAACTTGCTCATCAAAGCGGTTCATTAGATTCTGTATTATCAATTTTTGCTGATTTGAATTTAAACTTAGTTAAAATTCAATCCCGCCCTATTCCGCATATGCCTTGGGAATATTTGTTTTATCTTGATTTCAACTCCGAAATAGATAACAAAGATGCATTTAGAGCATTATATCATCTTGAGAAAGAATTACCTTATTTAGCATTTTTAGGTTGGTATAAGCAAGAAAATTAATTAAATTACTGTGATTAACATAAAATAATTGACATAATAATTGTGCACTATTATAAAATAATAATTATTTTTCAGTTTTTTGTTGATTTTTTTATATAATTATAATATATTATTAATTAATATGCAAAAGGAGAATTGTTTATTGTGAATAACAAAATTGGTTTTATTGGTGCTGGAAATATGGCTACAGTAATAATAAATGGATTAATAATAAATAATTATAATTCTAATAATATATATGTTTTTGATATAGATGATACCAAGTCAAAACAATTCATTAATAAGGGAATTTTTGCTTGCAAAGACATAATTGAATTAGTAAAAATGAGTGATATTGTTTTTTTGTGTGTTAAACCTCAAAATTTTCCTGTAATTATTAATGATTTAATGCAAGGAGATAAAAATAAAATATTTGTTAGTATTGCCGCAGGAATTACAACTAATTATATAAAAACAGGAACAGGTGTTAATTCAAAAGTAATCAGAACCATGCCAAATACTCCTATGTTATTGGGAGTGGGTGCTACCGCTTTATGTAGAACACAAGAAGTTAGTGATGATGATTTTAATGTTGTTATGAATATATTTAAACTTTTGGGTATTGCTGTGGAAATTAAAGAGGAACAAATGAATTCAGTCATTAGTGTAAATGCGAGTAGCCCAGCATATATTTATCTTTTTATGGATGCCATGATAAAGGGTGCTGTTGAATTAGGAATAGATGAAGTTATTGCAAAAGAGTTAATTTGTCAAACCTTAATTGGCTCAGCAATGATGTTTAAGAATTCCGAAAAATCTCCATCAGAATTAATTAAAATGGTAGCCTCAAAAGGCGGAACAACTATAGAAGCATTAAAAGTTTTAGATGATAATAATTTTTCTAAAATTATTGTTAATGCTATGAAAGCTTGTGCAAAGAAAGCAAATGAGATAGGTGTAAAGTAATATTATTTTCCCCTTTAGCATATTAATTTATAAATATGTTAAAAGGAGAGAAATGTATTGAAAATTAAAATTTTAAATTCTTCTTTAAGAAAGTTTTATAAAAAACATCCTATTGCTTTTTTGTTAACTATTATATACTTCTTGAGTGTAATAGCTGGCATTGTTTCAAAAAATTATATTGGTGAGTTAACTGAACAAAGGATAATAAATTTATTTAAAATTGTTTCTGCTTACAATGGAAGTATTTCAAAACTTGATATATTTTTTTACAATAGTTTTATAAATTTAATTATTTTTTTCTTGGTTTTTTTCTTTGGTCTATGTGCTATTGGAGTGCCATTCATATTAATTATTAATGCTTATAAAGGCTTTGGTTTTGGGTTTACCATTGGTATAGTATGCGGAATATATGGGTTTAAAGGTTTATTAATTAGTTTTTTAATAATAATTCCACAAGCAATTTTATTAATATTATTATTAGTTAAAATTAGTGAAATTTCGTTATCATTCTCTTACTCAATTTTCAAATCTATATCAATTGGAGCAAGAAACAAATATGAATTAAGGCCAATATTAGAGTATTCAAGAAATTGTTTTATAATTTATTTATTTTCCTTTTTTGCGGTAATCTATGAGGTTTATATTTCTCCATACTTTATTAAAATCTTTTTTAATTAGAAATTGAGGTTAAAAAATGGAAAAGACTGTTGAAAAATTTATAGACTATTTAAAAAATGAAAAAAAATCACCGCATAATACTATAACTTCTTATGAAAGAGATATAAATAAATTCGTATTATACCTTGATGATAGTAATATCGATGCTTTACATAAAGTTAAAACAATAAATATAGAACAATATGTTGACCTTTTAAAAGTTAATTATAAGTCGGATGCTACTGTTTCGCGAGCCCTGTCCTCTATTAGAACTTTTTTTCAATACTTATGTATAACAAATATTGTATGTAATAATCCAGCAAAAGAAATAAAAAATATAAAATTCGAAAGAAAATTACCCATAATATTATCATGTGTAGAAATTGATTTATTATTAAAGCAACCATCAAATTCAGGTTTAAAGGGTTTAAGAGATAGAGCTATGCTTGAAGTTTTATATGCTACAGGTATTAGAGTTTCAGAACTTGTTGAACTAAATATTGAAGATATAAATATTCAACTTGGTTTTTTAAAATGTAAAAATGACCAAAAGGAAAGAATAATACCCATTTATACTGATGCTTTAAATTCAATAATTAAATATATAAATTATTCGAGGAAATTATTAATAGCAAATGATAATGATAATGTTTTATTTGTAAATATTAATGGAAATAGAATGACAAGGCAGGGCTTTTGGAAAATAATAAAGTATTATTCAAAATTAGCAGGTATTAAAAAAGAAATTACTCCTCATACTTTAAGACATAGTTTTGCAACTCATTTACTTGAAAATGGTGCAGACTTAAAGGATATTCAAGAAATGTTAGGGCACTCAGATATTTCAACAACTGGGGTTTATTCATTATTATTAAAAAATAAATTAACATATGCTTATAAAAAGTATCATCCAAAGGCAAAATAAAAAACAGGAAGTGTAATAATGTCAAATTTTTTCGGGTTATTTAATTATAATAAAGAGGGACCAGGTATTAGCAAAGACCAACCTCAAAAAAAGAGGTTTTTTCTTTTTTTTGATATATATTTTAGAAGGTTTTGGAAACTTGTTACCTTAAATTTATTGTATTTAGCTTGCTGTATTCCAATAGTTACTATTGGAGCGGCTACAGCTGGTTTCACTTATGTTATTAGAAATTATGCAAGAGAAGATCATTGTTTTTTAGTCAGCGACTTTTTTGGCACAATAAAAAAGAATTGGAAAATGGCTACCGTAGTGAATTTAATCAATATTGTTTTTTCTTTTTTATTTATTTTTTCTTTTTTATTCTATTTAGATTTTGATAATGTTATTTTTAGCACAATTGCAACATCAGTTATGGTTTTAGTAGGGATAATATTCATTTCAATGCAATATTATATTTATCTACTTTTAATTACCTTTAAATTAACCTTTAGACAGTTATATAAAAATTCATTTCTTTTTGCAATTATTGGACTATGGAGAAATATTTTAGTTAGTATTTTATTATTATTGCTCAGTTTAGTTATTTTTCTATTTTATCCTATTTCATTATTTTTAGTATTGTTTATTTATTTAAGCACTTGTGGTTTTGCAATAATGTTTATTATTTATCCAAATGTAAAAAAATATATGATAGACCCTATTGTAAATAAAGATGAAAATACCGAAAATTCAAATGATGGAGAACAAATTTTCAAAGATAATACACAAAATTTAAAATAGTTATTTTATATATAATATAAAATTCGCTGTAACATAATGCATATAAAGAATTGAATTCATGCAATTTAATGTTACAGCTTATTTATGCTTTGATATTATTAAATTTCCTTTAATTGAGAATTATATAACTTATAATATAGTCCTTTTTTAGCTAATAGTTCATTATGAGTTCCAATTTCCTTAATACCTTTATCTGAAATGTAAAATATTTTATCGCAATTCTTAATGGTTGATAATCTATGTGCAATAACAAATGAGGTTCGACCTTCTAATAATGTTTTTATTCCCTGTTGCAGTAATAGTTCTGTTTCGGTATCAATTGAAGAAGTTGCCTCATCAATTATTAAAATCTTAGGATTTGCAAGCAAAGTTCTTGCAAAGGAAATAAGTTGCCTTTGACCTGCTGAAAGGGTTGAACCCCTTTCATTAACCAAAGTATTATAACCGTTTGGCAAAGCCTTAATAAATTCATCGGCACGAACCGTTTTTGCAGTTTCAATAATTTCACTGTTTGTAGCATTCAATCTTCCATAACGAATATTATCAAAAATAGTCCCTTTAAAAATAAATGAATCTTGTAGCATAATACCCATATTGCTTCTTAATGAATTAATTTGTATTTTATTTATTGGCATATCATCCAATAATATTTCTCCGGAATTTACTTCATAAAAACGGCTGATTAAATTTACAATAGTGGTTTTTCCTGCTCCGGTAGGACCAACTAAGGCAATGTTTTCGCCTGCTTTTACTTTAAAAGATATATTTTCTAAAACATTAATATCGTTTTCATAAGAAAAGTTTACATTTTTAAATTCAATATTTCCTTCAATATTTTCTAAAACAGCGGCATATTTACTATCTTTTATTTCTATCGGTTCATCTAAAACTTCAAAAATTCTTTCTAAATATGCACTGGTAGTAATAAGTTCATTATATATATTACCTAAATACTGAATTGGAGCCCAAAATCGTCCAGCATAAGCTGTCATTGCAATAATTACACCCAAAGATATATCATTAAAAATTAAGGCGGAAAAAAGGTAAATACAGCCCAATACAATCATAGAAATATTTTCGTTAGCGAAAGCAAAATATAATATATATTTCATACCTTTAATCCAAGCATTTCTTGTATTATTAACTAAGTTTTTAAATATGTTATCATTATATTTTTCTCTTGCAAAACTTTGAGTTACTCTAATTCCATTAATACTTTCATTTAGGTAAGCGTTTAGATTTGAGTTTTTATTACTATAATCCTGCCATGCTAATCTTTGTTTTCTTTTAATAATAAGCATAAACAATACTAAAAAAGGTAGTCCGGATAATGCAACTATTGTAAGTTTAATGTTAACTGATAACATAAAAAATAAAACAAATATTAAGGATAAAAGTTGAATTAATACATTTATTAATCCATTAGATAAAAAATTTGCTACACTATTTATATAATTAACTACACGAACTAATATTTTCCCATGCGGTCTACTATCGTAATATGAAAAGGGAAGCTTTTGCAAATGAGCAAAAACATCTTCTCTAATTTTATTAATTATTTGTTGCCCCACCTTTGCTGTAATATTTATTTGTAAATAATTTAAAACACTGCTTAATAAAATTGTAGCCAAAAAAACAACACAAATAAATAATACACCGTTAATATCTTTATTTGGAATATATGTATCAATTATTTGTTTAATATATATTGGATGCAAAAGATTAAGCAAAATCATTAGAATATTTAATATAAATGAAATACTTATTAAGCCACCTTTTTGTTTAACATAATTTAAACTGCGTTTTAAGTGGCTAATATTAAATGGAGTTTCAAGTTTTTCATCAATATCATATAAATTTCTTGCCATAATTTTCTCCAAATACTTTTAATTTAATTCACTGTGCTGTAATTCATAAATTCTTTTGTAAAATCCTTTTTTTGCCTTTAATTTTTGGTGTGTTCCAATATTAGTGATTATTCCATTTTCAATTATTATAATTTTATTTGCTTTATAAACAGAAGAAATTCTTTGTGCAATTATAATTTTTGTGCAGTTATTTACATTATTTAGTTCATTTTGTATTTGTTTTTCGGTATCCATATCTACTGAAGAAGTAGTATCATCTAAAATTAAAATTTTTGCATTAACTGCTAAAGCTCTTGCTAATGAAATTCTTTGTTTTTGACCACCAGATAATCCAACTCCTCGTTCTCCAATAATAGTTAAGTAGTTTTCGGGCATTTTATCAACAAATTCACTTGCACAAGCTTTTGTTGAGTAAATACTAATATCTTCTGATGGCATTTCAGGATTTGAATATGCAATATTGCCTTCAATTGTATTAGAAAACAAAAATACATCTTGAGCAGAAATTCCTATTGATTTTCTAAGGTTTTTTAAAGAAATGTTTTTTATATTAACTCCATCAATTAGTATTTCTCCGCTTGTAGGATCATATAATCTTAATAGTAAAGAAATTAAGGTTGTTTTTCCTGAACCAGTAGGTCCCATAACTCCAATAGTTTCACCGCTTTTTATTGTAAGGTTAATATTTTTTAAAATAGTAGTATTTTCAATTTCAAAACAAACATTCTTAAATACTATTTCGCCTTTAATATTATTAAAAGGAATAGTATTTGAAGCATCATAAATATTTGGATTAGCAAAATATAATGGGGATATTTTTTCAAAGGTAGCAAAAAATCTTTGCAAATCATTTATTATTGGTCCGCTTAATCTAACTGGATAATTTAGTGCCCAAGTAAGTCCGGAAAAAGCAACAAACTCTCCAAGACTAAGTTCATTATTAATTACAAAATATGCACCAAAAATATTTGCAATAACAATTAAAAGTATAGAAAAAAAATCAATTGGAATATAATAACTTAACCATGTTTTTATTGCTTCTAAATTAATATTTGAAAAAGCATCATTTTTTTCTTTCATTTTTTTATTTTCGTAATCTTCTCTTGCGAAAGCTTTAACAACTCTATTTGCACTTATATTTTCTTGAACAGTTGAATTAAGTTCAGAATAAATCTCTCTTGTTTTACTATGAACAGGCTTTAATTTTTTAAACATTTTAATATTAAGAAATACAATTATTGGAGCACAAACCAATAATATTAAAGTAAGCTTGAAATTTATTGTGGACAAATATATGAAAGTAAGAATAAAAACAAATATCGCTTCAAATGAATTGTAAATTATCCATGAAAAAGTATGTCTAATTATATCAATATCACCAGTCATTTTTGACATTAAATCTCCAGTTGAGTTTTTATTAAAAAAACCAATATCAAGGCTTTGTATTTTATTATAAAGGTAAGTTCTTAAATTTCCAATTAATTCTTGAGAGCTTTTTTCAAAAAATAAAATCATATAATATCTTAGAATAGTTCTTATTAGACAAACAATAATCATTAATATAACAAAAAGTAATACTAAATTTTTATTACCCGCAATAATACCTTGGTCAATAATTTCCAAAGTAAGTTTTGCCGGAATTAAACTTAGAACAACAGTTATTGCACTTATAATAAGTCCTATAATAAACAATTTAATTTTATTTTTCATAAGAGGAAACAAAAGTTTAAAATACATTTATATATTCTCCAAACTCGACATAAAAACAATTAATATTTATTATATATTAATTTTTTTTTTTTACAATACTTTAAAGAAAATTATTATTTTAATCTAATTTTAATTGTAATTATTTTGATATTATAGTATAATTATTATAATCGGTCAACTGACCGATAGAAAGGTTAAATAATAAATATGAGAAGCAAAAAAATATTGACCAAAGATTATATTTTAAACATTGCAGAAGATGTATTTGCTGAATATGGGATTAAGGATTCTACTCTTGCTAAAATTGCTAAAAAGGCAAAAATTAGCAAAGGAACATTATATTATTATTACTCCGCTAAAAAAGATATAATTTTAGATGTGGCGGATAGACATTTAAATATTATTAATGAAAATATTAAAAATTTTAGTAATGCTTTAAAAAATAAAGCATTACTAAACAATTCAATTAAAGAATTATTTTTAAAAGTATTTATTAATTCAAATTATAATAGTATTCATCTTTCAATATTAAGCGAAGCCACTAAGGATAAAGAATTAAAAGAAAAAATAAATGTATTAAATATGGAATGGCTTTCTTATATAGAAAATTCTTTAAAAAAATACTGTAAGGTTGGTAGTGAAAAATGTTCAGGAATAGCTCAAATTATACTTTCGGTTATAAATTCAAGCTCGTTTCATACAAAAAATAGTTTAGAAGATATTTCGGTTATAATTGCAGAAATTTTATAGTTAGGAGATGTGAATAATGAAGGTATTATTATATTTTGAAGGAATTAAATATATTTCAAAATCCGGGGTAGGCAAGGCCTTGAAGCATCAACAAGAGGCATTAAAATTAGCAGGGGTAGAATATACATTAAACTCTGATGATGATTATGATATTTTGCATATTAACACTGTTTATGCCAATAGTGGTTATATAATTAGCAAGGCAAGAAAAAAAGGTGCTAAAGTTGTATATCATGCACACAGCACAATGGAAGATTTTAAAAACTCATTTTTACTATCAAATACCACAGCAAATGTATTTAAGAAGCTTTTAATTTACTTGTATTCAAAATCTGATGCAATTATTGCTCCTACACCCTATACAAAATCTTTGCTTGAAAGTTATGGAATTACGGTGCCAATTTTTGCTGTATCAAATGGAATTGATTTAAATAAATTTAAAAAAGACCAAGACAAATCAAAAATATTTAGAAAATATTTTAATATTAAGGATGGTGAAAAGGTTGTTGTTTCCTCAGGTTTATGGATTAAGAGAAAAGGAATTATTGATTTTGTTGAAGTTGCAAAATTTTTACCTAATATTAAATTTATTTGGTTTGGAGAAACACCAATATTAAGTATTCCAAATGAAATTCGTCAAATTATTAAAGGAGAACATCCTTCAAATGTTATTTTTGCAGGATATATGACTGGTGATGTTTACAAAGGAGCATTTTCAGGGGCGGATGCATTTTTCTTTCCTTCATACGAAGAAAATGAAGGTATTGTTATTTTAGAGGCACTTGCATCTGAACAGGTTGCAATTGTTAGAGATATTCCTGTATATTCTTCATGGTTAATTGATAAAGTAAATTGTAGGAAAGCAAATAATAATTATGAATTTGCAAAAATTATTGAAGAAACCGTTTATGGAAACATAGAAAGTTTAACTTTCAATGGGCACAATGTTGCAAAAGAAAGGTCAATATATAATATTGGTTTTGAACTAAAAAATATATATGAAAAGGTATTAAATTATAATCAAGTACCAAATATAGTTAAAATTAAAAATCCATTAAATATTGGATTGTTTACTGATACATATTATCCAGATGTAAATGGAGTAGCAATTTCTGTGGAGACTTTAAGAAAAGCTCTAATTAATAATGGACATAATGTTTATGTTATTACACCAACAGAGGAAACAAAGATAACAGGTATTGTTAGTGATGGTGGTGTTATAAGAATACCCGGCATTAAATTAAAAAAACTATACGGATTTAGATTATCAAGACCTTATAGTATAAAAGCTAAAAGAATTTTAAAAACTTTTAAATTAGATATTGTTCATATTCATACAGAGTTTAGTATGAGATTATTTGCATCATATATAGCACAATCATTTAAACTTCCAATTGTTTATACTTATCATACTATGTATGAGGATTATACTCACTATTTTTCTTTTCGTTATTTTGATAAAGCAGCAAAAAAAATAGTAGGTTGGGTAAGTAAAATTGCAGGGGAGACCTGCACAGAAATAATCGCACCTACAATAAAAACCAAACATTATCTTCAAGGTTATGGTATAAAGAAACCAATAAATATAATTCCCACTGGAATTGAATTATCAGCTTTTTCAGAAAAAAATGTATCAAAAGCACAAGTTAATGAGTTTATAGATAGATTTGGAATAGAAAATAAATTTAGAGTAATATTTTTAGGTCGAGTTGCAAAAGAAAAAAATATTGAATGTTTAATTAGTGGAATTAAGTTAGTTTCTCAATATGACAAAGATATAGTTTTGATTATTGCTGGTTTTGGACCATGGGAACAAGAGCTAATGAAATTTGTAGAAGAGAGCGGAGTTTCAGAAAATGTAATATTTACTGGTAAGCTTTCTCATAGTAATGTTCCTATAGCATATCACTGTGCTGATGTTTTTGCATCAGCTTCAACAAGCGAAACACAAGGAATTACATATGTTGAGGCTATGGCAAGTGGGTTACCTATAATTGGAAAGAGAGATGAATGTTTGCAAGAAATTTTACTTGAAGGTGAAAATGGATATTATTTTGACAATGAACAAGAATTTGCACAAAGTGTTTTAAAAATCAAAAATTTAAACTTAGATGATTTTAATAAAATGAAAAAAGTAGCTGTTGAAAAATCGCAGGAATATTCAATAGATATCTTTGGTAAAAAAGTTATTGATGTTTATGAAAAAAGCATTAAAGACCTAAAAGCAAAAAAAACCAAAAACACATAATTTCACATAATTATATGTAATTTCTCCCATATTAATGAATTATAATTTAATCATAATAATTGGAGGTGAGGATGTGAAAAAAGTTATATTTATTCTAATTACTATTTTGTTAATTCTTTTAATGTTTATTGGCTGTTCAAATAATGAATCAATTTCAAATACCGTAAGTTCAGATTTAACAGACAATGCTACAAATTCAACAAGTTCAACAAATATCAATTCTAGTATGACTAACACAGAAAAAATCTCCGATGTGGCTCAAGAAATCGAAAAGATTTTAAATGATTTACAACTTAGCAATGACAATGAAAGTATTACAGAAGAAGATGTGGAAAATGATATCAATAGTAGATTAGATGAATTCTCAACAATTTTGAATACTGATATTGACAGTATTAATTAAAAAAATATGATACGAAAGGATTGTTTATAATGAAAAAAATATTAATGTTTATAATTTGTATGTTTTTGGTTGTTACTTTATTAGTCCCTACTTTGACTTTTGCACAGGGAAATTTGACTACAGGAAATTCATCTATTGATACTTCTGAAAATATTATGCAAAAAAAATATCTTTCACAAAATATTAATGATAGGATTTCAGAGAAAAGAGCAGATGTTGCTATTGTTGCTAATGAGATAATACAACATAAAACGGGAGTTAATTCTATTTTAGTAGATATTAAAAAACAGTTGGCAAATTTAGGCTCAATAGGAAAAATATTAAATGATGCTCAATATAACGAACTTAAGACAACAATTGAAAATGCTTTAAATTCTTTTAAGCAATTAAATAAGAACGCAAATATTAAACAAAATTTTGAAGAATTTAAAAATCAAAATGGTGCTGGTAATACTGGAAATGCAGAGAATACTTTAGATACAATATTCGAGAGGCAACAAGAAAGAATAGAATCAATAAAAGCAATGAAAACCAAATTAGAAGCAACGCTTGAACAAGTTAAATCCTTTGTTGCTAATAATCAAGTAAAAATTAAAGAAGCTAAAGCTAATAAAGTAGCAGTTGAAAATTCAAAGAAAGCCATACAAGCTAATCATCTTGAAATTGTAAAAGCAGAGAATGAATTTAGACAAGTAATGAATAAAATTGTAGCAACTATTTCGGCTAATAAGGATGTATTTACCGATGAAAAACTTACACAACTTGAAACAGTTTTAGTAGAACTAAAAGCATTAAAGAATGAACTTCATAATAAACTTAAAAATGGAGTAAAATTAGCAATACAAACAGCAAATAGGTTAAGAAATGAAGGTAAATATACCGAAGTAAAGGTTGCTCTTGAAAATGCTATTCAACTTCAAAATGCTAAAAAATTAGCTTTAGGCGAAGCAAAGGTTAAAGCAGAAAATATTCTATCCGATATAAATGCAATTATTGATGCAACTACTGTGCCAATATCTTCACAAGAGTAAATTAAAAAAGTTTTTATATACCCCTTTTCTTATTTTAAGAAAAGGGGTATAATATTTATAATTGAACAATAATGGAGGTATTTACTATGAAGGCAAAAATATATCTTGTTGATGATGATTTTGAATTAAATAAAGTCTTAACTACATATTTAGAAAAAGAAGATTGGTATGTTAAGAGTTTTTACAATGGTTACGATGCAATTTCTTCAATTGATGAGAATCCTCACATTTGGATTTTAGATATTATGCTTTCTGATACCGATGGATTTGAAGTAATAAAAAAAATTAAAGAAAAAACGCCTAATGTTCCTGTAATATTTATTTCAGCAAGAGACCAAACATTAGATAGAGTTTTAGGGCTTGAAATGGGTAGCGATGATTATATTGCAAAACCATTTTTGCCAAGAGAATTAGTAATAAGAGTTAAAAAGTTATATGAAAGAACTTATGGATTAAATAATGAGACAAATAGAAAATTATATATTATTAATGATTATGAAATAGATGAAGAAAAAAGAAGTGTAAAGTTAAATGGAATTTTAATTGAACTTTCATCAAAGGAAATTGAAATAATTATAACTTTTATTAAAAATATTGGGAAGCCTTTAACAAGAGATAGGCTCTTAACTCTTGTTTGGGGCGAAAACTACTTTGGAAGCGATAGGGTTGTTGATGATTTAATTAGAAGAATAAGAGAAAAAATGCCATATTTGAAAATTGAAACTGTATATGGCTTAGGGTATAGGTTGGTGAATTAGATGAAAAAAAATAAATCACTCGCTTTTAAAATGTGGATAGGTTTTAGTTTATTTACATTTGTTATTATTTTTATTCTGTCAACTTTTTTCATATTATTTTTTAGCTTTGAAAGAGATAATGAAATTTTTGAAAGTATTTTATTTGCTCAGCAAACTCTTATAAATAAAGGTTTGACAACTGATGATAATGACAGTAATAACCCAAGAAACTTGTTAGTAAATCATATAGGCATAGTAAACAGAAGTGTAAAGGTTATGACTTTTACAGATAATATTTATAAAGAAGCCTCTTCAAATATTATTGAAAAAGTTTCAAGCAGTTTTGCAATTCAAAATATTTCATCTAAAAAATACAAGTTAAATATGGGAAATTATTATTTGTATTATTATATTACTAAGCAAGAAAACAATGGCATTATTTCATTTAGAATTGATGAATATAGCACGAATTTCAATAGAGTTGTGTGGGTCATTGCTCCAATTATTATTATTTTGACTATTATTCTTAGTTTAATTTTTGCAATTATTTATTCAAGAAGTATGACTAAATCGTTAAAGAAACTTGAAAATTCAGTTAGTAGCATAGCAAATGGTGATTTTACAACACAAATAATTGTTGAAAAGCAAGATGAAATTGGAAGGTTGGCTACTGTTTTTGATAATATGAGAGAAAAACTACTTAAAAAAGAAAACTTAAAACAAGAGGAAATTCAATATATTTCTCACGAATTAAAAACTCCTGTTATGTCAATTTTAAGCTATATTCAAGCTATTAAAGATAACATTTATCCTAAAGGTGATTTAAATTCAAGTCTTGAAGTTATTTCAAATCAATCTAATAGATTAATTAAAATTATTAATAAATTTATTACTATATCAAGGCTTGACTTTATTGATTTTAAAAATGAAAGTATTGAAGAAGTAAATTTATCTGAAATTATTAATGAATTATGCAATAATGAATTCGCAGGCAAAAAAGAATTACTAAAAATTAATCTTAATGAACTAGTAATTAAAGCTAACAAAGAAAAGATAATCATTCTTTGCGAAAATTTAATTGAAAATGCAATTAGATATTGCAAAAACGAAGTATTAATTGAAACAAATGTTATTAATAATATTAAAAACTTCAAAGTAAGCAATGATGGCGAAAAGATTGATGAAAAAATAATACCAAATATTTTCGAGCCATATAATAAAGGAAACAAAGGAATTAGCGGCTTAGGATTAACTATTGTAAAAAGAATAATTGATGACTATGGCTGGAACATTGATATAAATATCAATGATTTATACACAGAATTCACAGTGAAATTTAATTAATAATAAGAAATATTGGGTGTTATCATAAAATATTTAATTATAAAATAAATAAGTTGCATTTTAATAAAACTATGATATAATATATTTAGGATAATTTTTGTTAGGTGAGGCTCCTATGTGAATATATACTGCTACCCGGAAACATCGAGAGATGCCAATGGGTTAACAAGTTTTGCCGACTTAAGGTTTAACTTAACGCAGTTGGGTATTACCCTATGTCACTTAGTGCTAAAACTCAACGCGAAAGGTTATTACTTAATTCTTATGTTAAGTCCTTTTCGTTGAGAAAAGGACTTTTTTTAATAAAAGAAAGGGGAGAAAATTGTGAATCCTGACCCAGAAGAATATTTAATTAATAATAAAAAATGGGCAGGAGGCAATTTTATGCCATAATGCCCTTAAGGAGGAAGCATTATGGTAACTTTTTTTAATACTGTTGATGGCAAAATTAAGCAAATTGAAGAATTGTCCAATGGCTGTTGGGTAAATGTAGTAAATCCTGACGAAGATGAAATTAAATATTTAATTGATACTTTGAAAGTTGATTCTGGCTTTGTTAAAGCCGCACTTGACGAAGAAGAGGCATCTCGTGTTGATTCTGAAGATGACCAAACTTTGATAATTGTGGATGTCCCTTCAAAAGAAAAATCAGGGAATGCCGTTATTTATTTTACACTTCCAATAGGTATAATTTTAACTTCAAATTACATTATTACTGTTTGTTTAAGAGAAACCTCAGTTTTAAGGGATTTTTCTGATGGACAAGTTAAAAATGTTCAAACAAGTATGAAAACACGATTTGTTCTTTTTATATTATTAAGAGTGGCAATTTGTTTTTTGCAGTATCTAAAACAAATTGACAAACTATCAAGTTATATTGAAAAACAATTACATAAATCAATGAAAAACAAAGAACTAATTCAACTTCTTGATTTAGAAAAATCATTAGTTTATTTTTCAACTTCACTTAAATCAGATGAAACGACCTTAGAAAAGATTTTACGAGGAAGAGTTATTAAACTATATGAAGATGACCAAGAACTATTAGAAGATGTGCTTATTGAAATTAAACAAGCCATTGAAATGTCAAATATTTATTCAAGTATTTTAACAGGAACTATGGATGCTTTCGCTTCAATAATTTCAAATAATTTGAATATGGTTATGAAAACTTTAACTTCTTTTACAATTATTCTTGCAATTCCAACTATGATAGCCTCTTTTTATGGT
>CAZFQD010000005.1:16878-37101 GCA_964520885.1 uncultured Oscillospiraceae bacterium
TATGAATGTTGGCTTACCAATGGCTAATTTTTGGTTTCCGGTTGCAATTGCTGCTATATTAACACTAATTGCTGGATTTTTGCTAATAAAAAGAAAAATGTTTTAATTTTTATAGACATCATAATAAAATAATGCTATAATATCATTCAGTGTTGAATTTGGAGGAATTATAAATGAAAAAGTTTTTTAAAGGTATACCGTTTCTGTTAATATTTGTATTGTTTATTTCTTTTTTTAGTGGATGTGCTTTATTTGGACCTTCTTCTGTTGGAACTTTTAAAAATCCAAATGGAATAAGTTCTCCAATTTCATTTAACGATTACATATTTTTGGAATATACTGATAGACAATATGGGCATTTAACTATTATGAGTTATGTTAAGCAAAATGATAGTAAAATTGCTGATTTATTATCACAAATGTCTCAAGATGGAAAAACAACATGGGAAGATTTTATTAAGGATTATTTCAAAAAATCTTTAGAGGAATCTGCTATATTATTAGATAAATATAAGGAACTTAATTTGTCTTTAAATGAAGACGACAAAAAAAAGGTTGATACTACTTTTGACCAACTAAAAGAATCACTAGGCACCGATGTTTTTACAAAACTAAGAGCAGAATTAAGATTAAGTGAAGAAAATATGAAAAAATTATTAGAAAAAAATATTAAAATTTCTAAAGTTATTTATTCACTTACAGACAAAGGTGGACTTATAAATATTCCAGAAGATGAACTAACTAAAGAGTATAGTGAAAATGTTAAGGTTAAGCATATTTTATTATCTAAACAAAAAGATGATGGCTCTGGCAATAGCGTTGATTTAACAGAGACAGAAAAAAAAGAAAAAAAGAAAACCGCAGATGATTTAGTAGCTCAAATTAAAAATGGTGCAGATTTTGATAAACTTATGAATGAAAACACAGAAGACCCCGGCTTAGAACAAAACCCAAATGGTTATGTGTTTAAGCAAAATGGTCAAATGGTAATAGAATTTGAAACTGCCGCATTTGACATGAAAGTTGGAGATGTTAGATTAGTTGAAACTTCATTAGGATATCATATAATGAAAAAAGAAGAGTTAATAGATGATGATAAGACAAATATTGAGCAAAATATACAAGGGGTTAAATATAATACTTTATTGAATGAATGGAAAGAAAGTTACACCTTTACTTTTGATTCTAATATTATTGATAAATATAGCCTTTTAAACTTAAAAGATATAACCGCTTAAATACTATAATTTCTAAATGGGCGACTATTGGTCGCCCATTTATTATGAAAAAATCATATAAGGAGAAAATAGATTGATTAGAGAAAAACTTAGAAACATTGCAATTATTGCTCATGTTGACCATGGTAAAACAACACTTGTTGATGAAATGTTAAAACAAGGTGGAGCATTTAGAGAAAATCAAGTTGTTCAAGATAGAGTTATGGATAATACTGATTTAGAAAGAGAAAAAGGCATTACAATTCTTGCAAAAAACACTTCAATATTATTTAATGAAGTTAAGATAAATATTGTTGATACTCCCGGTCATGCTGATTTTGGTGGAGAAGTTGAGAGAGTTCTAAAAATGGTTAATGGAGTATTATTATTAGTTGATGCTTTTGAAGGACCAATGCCTCAAACTCGCTTTGTGCTTCAAAAGGCACTTGAAATTGGTCATAAAGTTATTATTGTTATAAATAAGATTGATAGACCCGATGCAAGACTCAATGAAATTGGAGATGAAGTATTAGAACTATTGATGGAATTAGAAGCTAATTATGAACAATTAGATAGCCCTATAGTCTATTGCTCTGCAAGACAAGGAATTGCATCATTATCGCCAGATATAAGTGGAGATGATTTATCTCCTTTGTTTAATACAATTATTAGTTATTTTGAACCTCCACAGGGCGAGGAAAATGAGCCTTTACAAGTGTTAATATCATCAATTGATTATAACGATTATGTTGGTAGAATTTCAATTGGTAGAATAGAAAGAGGAACCATTAGGCAAGGCCAAGAGGTTGCAATATGTAATTATCATCAAAAAATTGAACCATATAAATCTAAGGTAACAAATATTTATCAGTTTGAAGGTTTAAAGAGAGAAGCGGTTGAGACTGCAATGGTAGGAGATATTATTGTTTTTTCAGGAATTGAAAATGTTTCAATTGGAGATACGATTTGTTCTATAGATAAAATTGAAGCTATTCCTTTTGTTAAAATATCGGAACCTACTGTTGAAATGACTTTCTCAGTTAATGATAGTCCTTTTGCTGGAAAGGAAGGCAAATTTGTTACATCAAGACATTTAAGAGATAGATTATTCAAAGAGCTTTTAAAAGATGTCTCTCTTAGAGTTTCAACTACTGATAATTCTGATAGTTTTCAAGTTTGTGGAAGGGGAGAAATGCACCTTTCTATTTTAATTGAGACTATGAGAAGGGAAGGCTTTGAATTTCAAGTTAGTAATCCAAGAGTTCTAATAAAAAATATTGAAGGTATAAAATGCGAACCTTTTGAAAAATTACTAATAGATGTTCCGGAGAATTGTGTGGGAACTATAATTGAAAAAATTGGGCAAAGAAAAGGTGAACTTCATCATATGTCACCATTAGGAAATAGAATAAGAATGGAATTTTTAATTCCATCAAGAGGTTTATTTGGGTATAGAAGTGGATTTTTAACTGATACTAAAGGAGAAGGTATATTCAACTCAATATTTCATAGTTATCAGTCTTATAAAGGTGAAATACCAAAAAGACCAAATGGAGCATTAATTGCATTTGAAACTGGAGAGTCGGTCGCTTACGGATTATTTAATGCACAAGAAAGAGGAATACTATTTATTAAAGCGGGTGTTAAAGTATATTCTGGAATGATAGTAGGTGTCTCACCTAAATGCGAGGATTTAGTTGTAAATGTTTGCAAGAAAAAACAAATGACTAATGTTAGAGCTTCTGGAAGCGACGATGCATTAAAACTAATCACACCCTATAAAATGAGTATTGAGGAAGCACTTGAATTTATTGAGGAAGATGAATTATTAGAAATAACGCCAAAATCATTTCGCATTAGAAAACGAACCTTAAGTCATAGTAATAGAATGAGAGAAAACAAAAAAAAATAATGGAAAACACAAAATCAAATTTGATTTTGTGTTTTTTTAATTATATATTTGTTTAAATAATGGGTAATATAAGAATATATATTTTATACCATAAACTTTTGAAGGGAATGTTTTACAAATGCAAATTGGTAGAAATACTATTAATGAGAATAATGATGATAATAAAAATGCAAGGATTTCAGATTTAACAAAAAAATATCAAATTAATGGTAGAGTAATGTGTAAATCACTTGAAAAAAAGATTGCAAATTATTTAAATAAAACAAAAGTTAAATATAAAGAAATTATTAATTATGATAAAAAAAACAAATTAGTAAAATGGCAAGAATGGTTATGCGATAATTATTATATTATTGAAAGAGAAATAAAGTTTTCATTAAATAATATTAGAGAATACAAAGATTTACCATATTCTAATACAAATGAAAATAGAAAATTCCCAATCATATTTTACATTGCTTTAGAGCAATGTAAATATTATAATAATAAAATAAGCAGTGAAAATTTGTTGGAATATTTAATATGTTCACAAAAATTTAGGTCGTTTGAGACTAAGGAATTAGAAGTTTATATTTTAATGCTTAAATTTGCATTATGCAAAAACATATATGATGTTTGCTTTAATAATGGAACTATTGAAAATGATAACAAAGAAGTGTTAATTGAAAGTGCAATTCTTTCATTAAAATTTATATCGTCATATAATTTTGAAGAATGTTTTGAAAAGGTTTGTAGTGTTAATATTTTACTTTCAAAGGACCCTTCAAATATATATCAAATAATGACAGATGAAACAAAGCAATTATATAGAAAAAAAGTTTTTGAACTTTCTCAAAAAAATAAAACTACTGAAGACGAAACCATCAAAATATTATTAGACAAAGCAAATAATACTGAAATTGAAGAACAAAAACATATTGGATATTGGCTATTCTTGAAAAAAAATAATAAATTTGAAAATATTTATATAATATCACAAATATTTTTTCCGATTTTTTTATCATTAATAATAGCATTAATAATAAAAAATTTTTTTGTTTATTTTATTGTATATTTACCTGTTTGGGAATTCTATAAAATTCTTTTAGATTATATAATTTCAAAAAAAATAAAGCCAAATTATCTACCATCTATTGATTTAAAAAACGGGGTGACTAATGAAGGAAAAACAGCGGTAGTTATTTCGGCATTAATTACCGCACAAAAAGATATTGATTATTTAAAAGATAGACTACAAAAAATTTATTATGCAAATAAAGACAGAAATATAATTTTTGGATTATTAGTTGATTTAAAAGATAGCAATAATCAATTTGACAATAATGATAAAGTAATTTCTTCAAAAATTTCAAAAATGATTAGAGAATTAAATGAATATTATGATAATTCATTTTTTTTAATATTACGAAACAGAACTTATAACAAAATGCATAATCAATATATTGGTTGGGAAAAAAAAAGAGGTGCAATTATTGAGTTAATAAAATTTATAAAAGGTGATGAATGTAAATTTTTATTATCATTAGGTGCAATTGATAAACTAAAAAAATCGAAATATATTATCACTCTTGACATGGATACATCTCTTTCAATAGATGCAGCAAAGGAATTGATAGGAGCTATGCTCCATCCATTAAACAAACCGAAAATTGATAAAAAGAATCGCATAGTAACAAGTGGATATGGTTTAGTAGTCCCAAGAATTGGAACAGACTTAAAATCTTCAAATGTATCACTCTTTTCAAAAATTATTGCTGGTCTTGGTGGAACTGAAACATATAATAATCCTGCTTTTGATATATATCAAGACCTTTTTTCAGAAGGAATATTTACTGGAAAGGGCATATTTGATATTGAAGCTTTTTATATTTCTATTGCAGAAACATTTGAGGAAAATAAAATATTAAGTCACGATTTATTAGAAGGTTGCTTATTGCGAACTGGTTATTTGAGTAACCTTGTATTAGTTGATAGTTTCCCGTCGGGAGTGTTAACTTTTTTTGATCGTCAGCATCGGTGGGTTAGAGGTGATTGGCAAACTTCAATATATTTACTAAAAAAAATATATGATAAAAAAAATAGAAAAAGAGAAAACCCATTAGATTTAGTATCAAAGTGGAAGATATTTGATAATTTAAGAAGGTCTTTAACACCTATTGCTATTGTGTTTTCGCTTTTTTTAGCTGTTTTAAGAAAAGAATATTTGTTTATTTTGTTTATATCATTACTTGCAATTTTGGGTGCACAAATAATTTCAATTTTAGATATGCTATTTCATAATGGTTTGAGAGCATTGGGAATAAAGTATTCAACAAAAACTTATTCTCCTGTTACAGCTGATTTATTAAGGGGAATTTTAAATTTTATACTTTTACCTTATAATGCTTATGTGTCAATTGATGCAGCAATTAGAGCAAACTTTAGAATGTATATTTCTAAGAAAAAAATGCTTGAATGGACTACAGCTGCAGAAACCGATGCTAAACAAAAAGGCACACTAACTGAACATATGTTTCGTATGTTTATTTCAATATTATTTGGCTTTATGTTTTTGTTGTCACCACTAATAATAGGTAAAATTTTAGGAATAGCCTTTGTTTTAGCTCCTTTTATTTCAAATAAAATAAGCAAGAAAATTATTATTCATAACAAAAGAATAAGTGAAATAAAAAGAGAAAAAACAACTGAATATGCAAAGGATATGTGGGGCTATTTTAATTTATTTATGAATGAGGATAATAATTTTCTAATTCCAGATAATTATCAAGAAACACCACTGGGTATTGTTGCACAAAGAACATCTCCTACAAATATTGGCCTTTCACTTTTATGTTGTCTTGTAGCAAGAGATTTTAATTTCATTAGCACAGAAAAACTTATATATCTAATAAAATCTTCTATAAATAGCATACAAAATCTTAGTAAGTGGAAAGGACATTTATTTAATTGGTATGACATTAAAAAATTAGTCCCTTTATATCCACGCTATGTTTCAACAGTTGATAGTGGGAATTTAGCTTGCTCATTAATTACATTAGTAGAAGGTTTAAAAAAATACAAAAGAGAAAGCAAGGAAATTGATTCATTGATTATTTCAATAAAATCGTTAATTGAAGCAATGAATTTTAAAGACCTATATAGTGAAAATAAAAAACTATTATATATAGGAATAGATATTGATAAAAGAAACAAGGAAAATGAAAACTTTTATGATTTATTTATGAGCGAAGCAAGAATGACAAGTTATTATCTTTGTTCTAAAAGAGAAATAAGTAAAAAACATTGGTTTACATTAGGTAGACTAATGACAAAACACAAGGGCTATTTTGGTCTCAAATCATGGACGGGCACAATGTTTGAGTATTTTATGCCTCATATATTTTTGCCTATTTATGAAGGGTCATTATCCTTTGAGGCATTACACTTTGCTATCAAATGTCAAAAGGAAAGAGTTAAAGGCAAAAAAACTCCTTGGGGTATATCTGAAAGTGGATTTTATTCATTTGATGTAGCACTAAATTATCAATATAAAGCATTCGGAGTGCAAAGATTGGGCTTAAAAAAAGGTCTTGATAGAGAACTTGTTATTTCCCCGTACTCAACTTTTTTAACAATGCCCTTCTTTTTTGAAGAGGCATATAGTAATTTAGAGCAATTAAAAAAAAGGGGAATGTATGGCAAGTTTGGTTTTTACGAAGCGGCGGATTTTTCTCAGAATAACAATGATAGTAATATTTCAATAGTAAAAAGTTATATGGCACACCATTTAGGTATGAGTTTTTTATCAGTTGCAAATGCCTTATTAGATAACATTGTTCAGAATCGCTTTATGAGTTGTATGCAAATGCTATGCGGAGAAGAGTTATTGCAAGAAAAACTACCAGCAAGTGTTGTTGTTTATGAAGATGTGTTAAAAAAGGAAATACCAGAAACAACCATAAGAAGAAATGCTCCAGTTAATTTAGAACTAAATAATATTTCTCCATTCAACCCTAAAGCTGCAATTTTATCAAATGGATATTTTTCTTCAATTTTAACTGATATGGGAGTAGGATTTATTAATTATGATAATGAAAACATTACAAGGTATAGAAAATCATTAATAAAAAATCCAAGAGGAGTTTTTATTATTATCAAAGATGAGCAATCATTACAATCTTTAACATATGCACCTTTATATGATAATAAGATAACATATAAAGCAAATATAAATAATTATTTTATCGAATATCTTTCGAAAAGCAAAGAAATTGAAACAAAAATGAAGGTAGTTGTTTGCGGAAATTATCCCTGTGAATCAAGAGAATTGAAAATTAAAAATATCACATCGCAAGTAAAAAATATAGAACTATTAATATATTTTGAGCCAACATTATTATCTCATAGAGAAGAATATTCTCATCCTACATTTTCTGGTTTATTTATGAGAACTTATTTTGATAATGAAATTAATGCATTAATATTTAATAGAAAAGAAAGAAATAACAAAACTAATAATTTGTTTTTAGCAACATTTATTACTGGTGAATATAAAGACATGCAATTTGAAACAATGAGAGAAAATGTTTTAGAAAAATTAATTGGAACCGATGGATTATTTAATGCATTTGAAAAAACCTTTTCTAATAATATTACTTCAAGTATAGACAATTGTTGTGCTATAAAATTTAAGTTTTTTTTACCTGCAAAATCAGTTAAAAAAATTAATGTCAATTTATTAATTGGAAATAGTATAAAGGAAATAAAAAAAAATATTGAATTAATAAAAAAAGAAGGATTTGCTGGAGCATTAAAAGATGCAAATATTAATTATTGTCATAGAATAAAAGATTTAAATATAAATAGTGGTGAAAAAAGTATAATTTCAGAATTGACTGCACAATTATTTTATTCTACAAAAATAAAAAACTCAAATAATTTTAAAATTAAAATTGGTAATGGTTACAAAAGATTATGGAAATATGGTATCTCGGGGGATGCTCCAATTATTTTGCTTTATGTAAGTGAAAAAGATGATGTTTTGAAAGCAAATATTTTTATAAATTCATATTTATTACTAAGAAAATCTCTTATAATATGTGATTTGGTTTTTTTGTTTAATGAAGGTGGTCAATATGATAGACCTATTTACAATAGCATAATTGATTTTATTAAAGAAAGTAAAGCAGAAAAATATGTTGATAATAAATTTGGAATACATCTTGTTAATATTCATTCAGAAGAGGATAAAGAATTTATAGTTGCTGCTTCGTCATATTATATTAAATTTAATGAAGGTTTAAATATATATAATAATACTACTACTAATTTATTATTTTCAAAAGAAAAAATAAATAGAACACCAAAATTTTTATTAGAAGAAAAAAAAATAACAAATAATTATGCAGGAGGTTATATAGAAGAAGGGTTTGTAATAGATGATAAATTCAAATGGAATAATAGACCTCCATGGTGCTTAATACTTGCCAATAAAGGTTTTGGAACATTATTATCAGATAGTTCATTAGGTTATACTTTTGCACGAAATTCAAGAGAAAATAAATTGACTGTGTGGGAAAATGATATAGTTGTGGATAATGTTGGTGAAAAACTCTACATTAGAATTGATGGTAAAACTATAGATATTTGCAGTAGTGGAAAAACTAAATTTTATAATTATTGTGCAATATATGAATTTGCCGAACAAAATATATCTGTAAAGTTATATGTTTTTATAGATAATATATTAAGTGCAAAAATAGCATTAGTTGAAATTAATAACAATAGTGATGTTGCCAAGAGAATTGAACTATGCTATTATGTAGAACCAGTTATAGGAGTTTCAAAAGAATACAATTCAAAATTTGTAAATGCTAAAATAGAGAACAATATTTTGAGATTAAGTAATGTTTCAAATTGTAATTTTAAGAATGGTTTTGCTTTTTTAACTTCAACCGAAAATGCTTTTTTTTCCAACGACCAATTTGAATTCATTCAAGGGATTTGGGATAATGGCATAAAAGAAAATCCAAATGATATTTGTGCGGTCTGTGGTAATAATATTTTAATTTCCCCACAAAAAAAGACTGAAACAGCTTTTATTTTTGGATATTCATTAAGTGAAAAAAATTTAGATTTAACAATTTTAAAATATAGCAACACTAAAAAATGCAAAGAATCTTTAGATAATATTAAAAAAATAAAGAGTTTTAATGATAAAGCATATATTAATACTCCAAATGAAAATTTAAATCTTTTATTTAATAATTTTTTACCAATGCAAATAATTGAATCAAGACTTAATAGTAGAGTAGGATTTTATCAATGTGGTGGTGCTTATGGTTTTAGAGACCAGTTACAAGATGCAATTGGTTTTTGTACAATAAATCCAAATTTATTAAAAATTCAAATATTGCGTTGTTGTGCTCATCAATTTGATGAGGGCGATGTCCTACACTGGTGGCATGAATTGTTTGATAATAAAAAAATTAGCACAGGAGTTAGAACAAGATGTTCCGATGATTTACTATGGCTTCCTTTTGCTGTATCTGAATATATCGAAAAATCCAATGATTATGAAATACTTGAAAAGCAAATTAGATATTTAGTAAGTTGTGAATTGAAAAAAGATGAGTATGAAAAATATGTTTATCCGGATAAATCAAATATTAAGGAAAGTGTTTATGACCATTGTATTAAAGCAATAAAAAAAGGTTATACTCAGGGGAAACATAATTTAATGCTTTTTGGTGGTGGCGATTGGAATGATGGAATGAATTTTGTTGGGATAAAAGGAATTGGAGAATCTGTTTGGCTATCAATGTTTATGGTTTTAGTTTTAGAAAGGTTTTCGAGAATTTGTGAATATAAAGAAGATTTTTCAAACGAAGAATACTTTTTAGAAATTGCTAATGAATTAAGAAATGCTATTGAGGAGCATTGTTGGGATGGACAATGGTATTTAAGAGGTTTTTTTGACGACGGAAGTATGTTAGGCTCAAATAGTAGTCAAGAATGTAAAATTGATATTTTACCACAAAGTTTTAGTGCAATTGTTGGGGGATTTAAAAATGATAGAGTAAAAAAAAGCTTACAAAGTGCAAAAGAGCATTTAGTTGACTATGATGCAAAAATAGTAAAGCTTTTTACTCCACCTTTTGAACACAGCATTCAAAACCCGGGATATATAAAAGGATATTTGCCCGGAATTAGAGAAAACGGGGGGCAATATACCCATGCGGCAATATGGTATAGTTTAGGCTTATTAAAAGAAGGAAATAAAGATTTAGCTTTTGAAATATTAGATATTTTAAATCCAATTAATCATTGTGATACTAAGAAAAATTCTATTATTTATAAAAGCGAACCATATGTATTGTGTGGAGATGTATATTCTAAAGACAAACTAAAAGGCAGAGGAGGTTGGAGTTGGTATACAGGCTCTGCAGGCTGGTATTATAAAGTTGTATTAGAGGAAATATTAGGAATAAAAAGAAAGGAAAATAAATTATTTATTGAACCTAATATCCCTTCAAATTGGAACGAGTTTTCAGTTAAACTTTATATTATGAATTGTGAAATAAATATTTCAGTTAAAAAAAATAGTCAGGAAAAACGCACAAATAACTCAAATGTAATATTATTAGATGGAAAAAATCATAATATCATTTATTATATATAATTATTTTGCTTTTACTTGTATTGACAATATATAAACAAAAATGTATTATTAATATTATATTTAGAAAGGATTTACAATAGATATGAAAATTGTTTCAATTGGGCAAGGAATTACCCTTTGTTTGCTACCTAACGAGAAATTCAAAACAAATTATTTCAGTGTTAATTTTATTAATAAGTTGACTGACAAAGATGTAGCTTTAAATGCTTTGATACCTAATGTTTTAATTAGAGGTTGTGAAAAGTATAGGGATTTATTATCCATAAACAAAAGATTAGACGAATTATATGGTGCAACATTTAATACTTTTATACGAAAAAAAGGAGATGCACAAATTGTATCCTTTTCAATCGAATTCTTGAAAAACGAATTAGCATTTGATAATGATGATGTTTTATATAATAGTTTAGATTTTTTATTTCAAATTATTGATAAACCTTTATTAGTTAATGAGGCATTTGATAATAATTTTGTTGAACAAGAAAAGAAAAACTTAATTGATTTTATAAACTCTCAAATAAATGATAAAAGAACTTTTGCAATTATAAGATGTATTGAAGAAATGTGCAAAAACGAAGCATATGGTATATATGAATATGGAAAAATTGAGAATGTAGAAAATATTTCATCAAATTCACTTTATGAAAGTTATATTAAATTACTAAAAAACTCTCAAATGTTAATATTTTTTGAGGGTATTTGTAATGAGAAAATCTTAATTAAAAAAATAAACGAAAACATAGAACAAAACAACAGCCAAAAATTTTCAACAGATATATTGCTCAAAAAACAAGATTTGAAAAACATTGTTCAAGAATTAGATGTAAATCAATGCAAATTAACTTTAGGGTTTAGATTAGGAAAAATTGAAAATCCCAAAGATATTGTTGAGTATGCTCTATTAAATACTATTTTTGGTGGTAGTCCACATAGTAAACTTTTTGAAAATGTTAGAGAAAAACTTAGTTTGTGTTATTATTGTGCCTCAAGAATTGAAAAGCACAAGTGCATTATGTTTGTTTATTCAGGAGTTGAAGAAAAAAACAAAGATTTAGCTTTCAACGAAATATTAGCACAATTAAATGAAATTAAAAAAGGTAATATAACAAATATAGAATTTATGGCCGCAAAAAAATCGCTCAAGAATTTATACATTTCTTCTGAGGATTCAGTTGCACAAACTGAAGATTTTTATATAGGACAGTATTTATTAAATTTAAATTTAAGTCCTGCTGGGACTGCTAATATGATTGATACAGTTTCAATTCAAGATATAGTAAATAAAGCAAATATGATATATCTTGATACAGTATATTTTTTGAAGGGTAAATGAGGTGAGTGGAAAAATGAATATCAAAACAATAGTAAATAATGAATTAAACGAAGAATATTATAGCATTCATCATAAAAGTGGACTTGAAATATTAGTTTATCCAAAAAAAGGCCATAGTAAAACTTATGCAATTTTTGCCACGAAATATGGTTCTATTGATAATGCTTTTATATGCGAAGATGATATTAACGAAGTTAAGGTTCCTGAAGGAATAGCACATTTTTTAGAACATAAACTATTTGAAAACGAAGAAGAAAGTGCTTTTGAAAGGTATGCAAAAACAGGAGCTGATGCTAATGCATTTACTTCTTTTGATAAAACCGCATATCTTTTTTCTTGCACTGAAAATTTTTTAGAGTCCCTTGAAGTTTTGCTTGATTTTGTTGGAAGCCCCTATTTTACCAAAGAAAGCATTGATAAAGAACAGGGAATAATAGGTCAAGAAATAAATATGTATAATGATAATGCACAGTGGCAAGTTTTTTTCAATGCTTTAAAAGCCGCATATGTTTTGCATCCTGTTAAAGAGGATATTGCTGGCACAATAAAAAGCATTAGTGAAATAACTCCTGAACATCTATATAAATGCTATAATTCATTTTATAATTTATCACAAATGGTTTTATGCGTTTGTGGAGATATTGATGTAAATTCTGTATTGAATATTGCCGATAAAGTATTAAAGGACAAAAAAAATTCAAATGTAAAAAGAATTTATCCTATCGAGCCTATGAATATATCACAAAAAATAATAAAGAAAAATTTATCAGTTTCTATGCCTTTATTTAATATTGGAATTAAGGATAATGTTAAGGATTTATTTGGAAATGAATTTTTAAAGAAACAAGCAGTAACAGAAATCTTATTAAAATTAATAGCAGGGGAGAGTAGCAGGTTATATTTAAAATTATATCAAGAAGGTTTAATTAATAGTAGTTTTTCTTGCGATTTTATGTTATCGGAAAGTTTTGGGATTGCTCTTATTGGTGGTGAATCCTGCAACCCCGAAAAAGTTTACAAAGAATTATTTAATAATATTGAACAATTAAGAAAAAAGGGGGTTAAAAAAGCAGATTTTGATAGATGTAAAAAAGCCATTTATGGTAAGGTGGTAAAAAGATTTAACAGTGTAGAAAATATTGCAAATGATTTAGTTTTGTGTTATATTACAAAAGTAAACATTTATGACATTATGAATGCATATAGAAATGCTTCATTTGAGGATGCAATTATTAGATTAAATGAATTTTTTAATGAACAAATGGCTGTTCTTTCAATAATTGAACCTAATTAAATTATTTTTAAAAGGAGTTTAGATAGTTATGAAAACAGGAATATCTTTTCCAGGTTTTAATATTAATAATATTAATATTAATCCTGTAATTATTCAAATTGGAAGTTTCTCAATTTACTGGTATGCAGTGTTAATTACAATTGGATTATTACTTGCATTTATTTATGTAATGAAAGTTCGCAATAGATTTGATTTAACTGATGATAATTTACTTGACGCAATAATTATTGGTGTTCCCTCTGCAATTATTGGGGCTAGAATTTTTTATGTTATTTTTGCATCATATGAATTTGAAAACTTTATTGATATTATTAATATTAGAAGAGGCGGTTTAGCTATTTATGGAGGTATTATTGGGGCAATTCTTTCAACAATAATTTATTCAAAAATTAAAAAAGTTAATTTGTATTCGCTTTTTGATATTGGAGCTTTAGGTTTGTTAATAGGTCAATCGATAGGTAGATGGGGTAATTTTATTAATCAAGAGGCTTTTGGTTCAGTTACTGACCTTCCTTGGAGAATGCGTTTAAGTAATGGGCAAGAGGTTCATCCGACCTTTTTATATGAATCGCTTTGGAATGTTATTGGGCTGATAGTTTTACATATTTTTTCTAAAAAAAGCAAAAATCGATTTAAAGGAGAAATTGCTTTATTATATGTTTCTTGGTATGGTATAGGAAGGGGTTTAATTGAAGGTTTAAGAACCGATAGCCTTATGTTAGGCGAAATGAGAATTTCTCAAATATTAGGCTTTCTATCGGCAATTGTTGCAATAATTATTATTTTTGTTGTAATTAAAAGTAAAAACAAGAGTAAAATTGATGAAAAGAAAATTGAAAGTAGCACCTATGTTAAAATCTTTACTGATATAGATGAGAAACAAGAAAGCATTTTAGAAATTATTGAAGAGAATATTAATGAAGATGAGCAAAACAATAATTCGCAATAATTTCCATAAAAACATAATAAATTATATTGCATAGAGTATAAAAATATGGTATATTATTTTAGAAAAAAAAGAAGGTGAGGAAAATAATTATGGCAAAAATAATTGATGGGAAAGCAGTTTCTTTAAGTGTTAGAGAGGATATAAAAAAGCAAGTTTTAGAGTTAAAAAGCAAAGGAATAGTTCCCGGTTTAGCCGTTGTAATAGTTGGGGATGACCCAGCTTCAAAAATATATGTTAACAACAAGAAAAAAGGTTGTGCAGAAGTTTTAATGTATTCGGAAGAATACACTTTACCTCATAGCACAACAAGTGAAGAATTATTAGCTTTGATTGATAAATTAAATAATAAAGACGACATTAATGGTATTTTAGTTCAATTACCATTACCAAAACATATTGATGAAAAAGCAGTATTAAATAATATTTTACCATCTAAAGATGTTGATGCTTTTCATCCTGTAAATGTTGGTAAAATTATGATTGGTGATTATGACTTTTTACCATGCACTCCGGCTGGAGTTATGGAAATGTTAAAATTTGAAAACATTGATGTTACTGGCAAGGATTGTGTTGTTATTGGTAGAAGTAACATTGTTGGTAAGCCAATGGCAATGCTATTATTACATAGTCATGGAACAGTTACTATTTGCCATAGTAAGACTAAAAATTTAAAAGAAGTTACAAGCAGAGCGGATATATTGATTGCCGCTATTGGTAGAGGAGAATTTGTTACTGCTGATATGGTTAAAGACGGGGCTGTAGTTATAGATGTTGGAATGAATAGAAATGACCAAGGTAAATTAGTAGGTGATGTTTTATTTTCAGAAGTAGAGAAAAAGGCATCATATATTACTCCTGTTCCGGGTGGGGTTGGACCTATGACTATTACTATGCTACTAAAAAACACTCTTAAAGCCGCTAAAGTTGCTAATAATATTTGTGAATAATTTTTATATTTTAATATTGCAATATTAAAAATATTGTGTTATATTGTCAAAGGAACACAGAGTAAGTGTTGTGCGTAAAGTTGCGGATGGATGGGAAGTCGCCTCCGTACGAAAGGTTGTTAAAGCCTGCGGTACAATGCTGCGTCCGCTGTGTATGAATAGGGTTTAAATTTTTACTCAAATGTGTTGAGATAATACTCCTTTTTCTTCGCGGATTTTCTTTGAATTCCAAATAAGAAAGGGGTATTTTTATGTCAAAAACAAAAAAAATAGCATATTTGGGTATGCTAATCGCAATTATTATTATTCTCTCGCGCTTATTGAGTTTTAAATTCAATTTGCTTCCAGCTTCAACCTATTCGTTGAAACTTGACCCCGGTTATATTGTTCTTTTACTTAGCGGTATGATTTTTGGTCCAATTGCAGGTGCTGTTACCGGTTTAGCGGCCGATATTTTAGGATTCTTTGTAGGAAAAGGAGTTGGAGAACCAGGTGGGTTTTTCCCAGGATTTACAGTTACTTATATTTTAATAGGATTTTTAGGTGGAATTGCACCTGTTAAAATTAAAGAAAATGTTAAATTATTTATTCCTTATGCTATGGGAATTTTTATTATTTCCTCAATTATGAATACATTTTGGTTATATTTAGGTTTTGGGATGCCATATCATATTTTAATAATTCCAAGAACAATAACTGCTATAATAGTTTCAATTCCATTCGCTATAATTACTACATATTTATATAAAATATCAAGAAAATTTCTTAAATAATATCTTGTTTTTTTTGATAAATAAACAGGTTGTTTAAACCTGTTTATTTTTTTTATTTGTTGACAAAGGCAAAAATATTTATTAAAGTAATAATATACTTTAGCACTTGATTGTCAACTAAGTAATTTATTTGGATTATGAGAGGGGAATAGGTATGAAAAATAATAATGAACAAGTTTTAATTAACAATGGTGTCTCATATAAAGATAGGATAATGGTTGCCTTAGTGGCAATATTAGGAATTTTATTTTGCGAGTTTTCATTTGATGGTTTAGGCATTAGTGTTCCTGCGTTTCTAATAATTTTTTATGCAGTTGTTTTATGGTATTTTAAGCAAAAAGGGGAGAGACTTTCAAAACAAGGGAAACTATTATTTATTCCAATATCACTATTAGCCCTTTGCTTCTTAATTTTTAGTAATCCTCTTTTAAAGTTTTTTAATGTCCTATTATTATTTTTTCTAATTATTATTCAATTAGGTGTATTAAATAATGTGCTTAAAAATCGTTTGTTTTCTTTTGGAACATTAGCAGATTTTTTTACATTATCAGTTGCCTTACCAATACTAAATTTTACTAAAATTTTTAAAGTTATTTCTAATGAAGATACTAATAAAAGTTTAATTAGTAAAACTGTATTTAATATTGTAATTGGTGTGATTATTTCAATACCTGCATTGTTAATTGTAATAGCATTGCTTATGAGTGCTGATGCGGTATTTAATAAGGTCGTAATGGATATATTAAATTTTATTGCAATAAATATTGGTGAATACATTTTCAAGGTTGTATTTGGATTGTTTTTAGCTATACCATTATTTGGCTTACTATATAGTCTAAAAAATAAGCAAAATAAAGGTTTAGTTTTTATTGATACTTCAAAAATTAATAATGCTCAAAAAGTAAACAATACCATTATTAATACAGCACTTATACTGCTTTGCATTATCTATATTTTATTTATTGGTCTTCAATTTAGCTATCTTTTTAATGGTTTTATCGGGAAACTTCCTAAAAACTTCATAGTTTCAGAGTATGCAAGAAGAGGCTTTTTTGAAATGGAAGTTATTGCAATAATTAATTATTTAATATTGTTAGTTTCTTATATTATAGCAAAACGCAAAAACAGCAAAATAATTAAAGTTACAAAAACATTATTTTCGGCAATTACCGTTTTAACAGTTTTATTAATTACAACGGCTTTATCTAAAATGTTTTTATATGTTGATATTTTTGGGCTAACTCCATTAAGAATTTATACATTATGGTTTATGCTGCTTACAATAATATTTTTTATTATCCTTATATTGAAAATATTTATAAAAAACATTTCATTTTTTAGAAGCAGTATGCTTTCATTTATTGTCTTGTTTATTATTCTTAACTTTTCCTGTATCGATTTTATAATTCCAAAATATAATATTGATAGATATATTAATGACAATTCTAAAAAAGTTGATGTATTAATGTTTAGGGACTTATCTTATGAAATGATGCCACAATTGGCAAGACTATTGGATGTTCAAGACGAAAATATAAAAAAAGATGCTCAAAATGTATTTTATATAAAGGCACAAAAAATATACAAACAAAAACATTGGCAGGAATTTAATATTTCATCTTATTTTGCGAGAAAGATAGCTGATAAGAAAATAACGAGTAACTTTAATTAGTTACCCGTTATTTTTGTCTTTTTTTATTCTGACTTTGCTTAAAGGGTTTGCATTCATTGCCTCACGAAGGGAATTATCATCTAAATGAGTATAAATTTGAGTTGTTCCTAAATTTGTATGCCCTAAAATTTCTTGCAAAGCTCTAATGTCAACTCCATTACGATACATTAATGTAGCCGCTGTGTGCCTTAGTTTATGAGTTGAATATCTTGTAGTGTCAAGCCCCGATTGGCCTATGAACTTTTTAACAATCTTTTGAACCATAGTTTTATCAATTCTCTTTTTATTACAACTTAAAAACAGAGCTTCTTTATCAATTACACCATCAACAGGTCTTACCTTTTTATATTCATTTATTGCTTCTAAGCAAACACTGTTTAAATAAATCATTCTTTCTTTATCGCCTTTACCAATAACTCTTAGGGTATCATCTTTTATATCATTAATATTAATGCCAACTAACTCAGATAAACGGATGCCGCAATTTAAAAACAGAGTTATCATAGCAAAGTCTCTTTGGTAATAAATCCCATTTATTGAGCTTAATAATTCAATACTTTCATTGAGATTTAAGTATTTTGGAAGTTGTTTACGCACATTAGGAGATTCAAGTTCATTAGCAGGATTATAAGATAAAAGGTTAATTTTATTAGTTAAGTATTTAAACATTGATTTAATGCTTGCAATTTTTCTGGCAGTAGCAAAAGACGAATTTGAACGATTAGAAGAAGCATAAGTTATGTATTCATATAAATCACTAAGTGTAATTGAATGTAATAGCTCGTTATCAAAAAGTGTAATATCAATTTTATCAAAGTCAGAATTTTTATTTACAATTTTTTTATGAATTAATATAAACCTGCAAAATATTCTAAGGTCATAAAAATAAGATAATACAGTATTAGGTGATTTATTCTTAATAGTTCTTATATAATTAAGAAAATCTCTTAAAAACGCAGGCATAGCGAAATCAGCTGTATTTTTCACTTTTTATCTCCCCTCAATTCTGCGAAATCTTTATTTCGCGGAATTGGATATATTTTTCAATAGAAGAAATAAGAAAAATTCTCTTTCCTCTCCCATCTCTTCTATTAAAAAATAAAAATTATTATAAATGTTTAACTCTAATAAACACTTTTTTTCCTTTTCTAACTATTATACCATTTTCAGAATTGATTTTTTCTTTTTGAATGTTTTCAGTAAAATTTAAAATTTTCTTTTCATCAACAGAAATTCCGCCTTGTTCAATTAATCGTCTACCTTCACCTTTTGATGGAGAAATTTTTATTTTAACTAATAAGTCAAGAATGTTAATTTGCTCATTATCAAAATCATTATCATTCAACGAAGCCACTGGCATATCTTCTTTGTTTCCGCCACTACTAAAAAGTGCTTTAGCAGTATTTTGAGCTTTTATTGCTTCGTTTTCATTATGCACTAATTTTGTAACCTCAAAAGCCAATATTTCTTTGCATTTATTTATTTCATTGTCCTTTAATTTTGATAGTTCATTTATATAGTCAAGAGGCAAAAATGTAAGCAATTTAAGGCATTTAATAACATCTGCATCATCAATGTTCCTAAAATATTGATAAAATTCGTAAGGAGTGGTCTTTTGAGGGTCAAGCCAAATAGCACCATTTTGAGTTTTGCCCATTTTTTTACCTTCGCTTGTTGTAAGCAAAGTAAAGGTCATCCCATAAACTTCTTTGCCCTCAACTCTTCTAACAAGCTCAATACCACCAATAATATTAGACCATTGGTCATCTCCACCTAATTCCATAACACAATTATAATCTTGAAACAATTTTAAAAAGTCATAACTTTGCATTAACATATAATTAAATTCTATAAATGAAAGCCCTTTTTCAAGTCTTGTTTTGAAACAATCTGCTGTAAGCATTCTATTAACCGAAAAATGAACCCCTACTTCTCTTAAAAAATTAACATAATTAAGGTTTAATAACCAATCAGCATTATCAATTATTAATGCTTTACCCTTCGAAAAATCAATTAATTTAGACATTTGCACCTTGAATTTTTCTGCATTACTATTAATTTGCTCTAAGGTCAGCATTTTTCTCATATCAGACCTACCGGATGGGTCGCCAACCATTGAAGTTCCACCACCAATAATAACTATTGGAGTATGCCCCGCTTTCTGCAAATGAGACATTACCATCATTTGAAGAAAATGTCCTATATGAAGACTATCTGCTGTTGGGTCAAACCCTATGTAAAAAGATATTTTTTTATTTTCTAATAATTCTATTATTTTGTCTTGGTGTGTAAGTTGTGCTATCATACCACGATTTTTTAATTCATTAAACACACTCATTATGTTTTATTACTCCTTAATAATTAGTTTATTTATCAATTATACATATTTTATCTATTCATTTCAAGCATTTCTTCAGCATTTTTTAGTGTTGCTTCAGTTATATGAATTCCACCCATAATTTTTGC
>CAZFQD010000006.1:0-24471 GCA_964520885.1 uncultured Oscillospiraceae bacterium
CTTTTCTCTTATTCTAAATTACCGCTTTCTATCACATTTCGCAATTACCTATAATTATATTAATAAATTGCTTTTTTTAAAACATAAATATATTCATCTATATCCATAACAATCTTTTCAAAATCAATACTTTGTATACCATCGCAAATTATTATTTGTTCGTCTGTATATTTCTCAATTGTCCAACGAACAATATTAATGCTTTTGTCGATGCTATTTTGGTCTTTAAATTTAGTGAAATCAATATTATGTGTATAGATTTTGCTTAAAACACCTTGTATATCTACTCCGTATTTTTTGTATAATTCTATAGCGTCATTAATACTACCGCCATGCTCATTGGTAAATATTTTTAACATAAAATCAAACATATTAGGATAAACCTTAGAAAGTTCTAACTTGCAAAAAACTAACTGCTTAATTCTTTCAAAAATACAAGTTTCATTCCAATCTATTTTACTTGTAATCTCATTGTATAGTTTGTTAACCACAAACCCTATAACACATTCATAAAGCTCCTTTTTATTACCAAAATAATGGAAAAGCAAGCCTTTTGATATCCCAGCGTTTTTGACAATATTATTTGTAGATGCTTTTTCAAAGGGGTACACAGAAAATTCATCAATAGCACTATTGATTATTCTATCTCTTTTTTTTTCATCCA
Organism: uncultured Oscillospiraceae bacterium; assembly: GCA_964520885.1. Classification (GTDB taxonomy): domain Bacteria; phylum Bacillota; class Clostridia; order Oscillospirales; family SIG519; genus CAZFQD01. Next base: position 665 of record CAZFQD010000006.1, read on the forward strand.
TATTCCTTAATATATCTTGCATAAATACACCTATCAATAACTCTCTATATTTATTTTAACCAGTTTGGTCAATACTATAATATAATTTTTGACCAGATAAGTCAATAGCTGTTAAATAAATTTTTTCTATGCAATTTATTCTTGCAAAATACTTGATAATTGCAGTCAATTAATATATAATTTTTACATTAATAGTTCTGATTAATAAAGGAAGGAAAGATTTTTTATGTATCCGTTTTTATTAAAGCCATTGTATAGAGATTACATATGGGGTGGAAATAGATTAATAAATGAGTATAATAAGGTTTCTAATTTAGAAAATATTGCCGAAAGTTGGGAGCTTACAGATCATAAAAGTGGAAGCAATATTATTGAAAACGGTGAGTTTAAAGGCAAAAGTTTAATTGAAATAATAAATATTTATGGCGATAAAATTACAGGGACAAATTGCAATAAATTTTCCTACTTTCCCATATTAGTTAAGCTAATAGATGCAAGGGACGATTTATCAATTCAAGTTCACCCAGATAATGAATATGCTTTAAGGGCTGAGGGGGAATTTGGAAAAACTGAAATGTGGTATATTGTTGATTGTCAAGAAAATGCTCAATTGATTTTCGGTTTTAAAAATGAAGTTTCAAAGCAGGAATTTAAAGAAAGAATAAAAAATAATACGCTTTTAGAGGTTGCAAATAGTGTAAAAGTAAAAAAAGGCGATGTTTTTTTCATTACTGCCGGAACACTTCACGCAATCGGGAAGGGAATAATAATTGCTGAAATTCAACAAAATTCTGATTTAACATACAGAGTTTATGATTATAACAGAGTGGGGGTTGATGGGAAATCAAGAGAATTGCACATAAATAAGGCTTTGGATGTAACCTGTTTAACTCCAAATAAAATAGCCAATTTTCAATTAGAAACAAAAAAATATGAAGGCTATTCAATAAAAAATCTTTCAACCTGTGAGTATTTTACTGTTGATGTTTTGGATATTGAAAAAGAAGCAATTCTTATAGCAGATGAAACTACATTTCATCATATTTTAGCTTTAGAAGGCAATTTTCAAATTAATGATTTAGTTATTAATAAAGGAAAAAGCGTTTTTATTCCTGCAAATTTAGGAAAATATAGTGTAGTTGGCAAAGGAAAGATTATTTTGACGAGAGTTAATTAAAGTGAAATTAACGAGATAATGGAAGGAATTGATATATATATATATGAATTATTACTTAGGAATTGATTTAGGTGGCACTAATATTGCCACAGGGCTTGTGAATGAAAACTTTAATATAATTGCAAAAGATAGTGTTAAAACAAATATTCCAAGACCGGCTAATGAAATTATGGATGATATGGCTACAGTTGCACTTAGTGTTGTAAAAAATGCAGGACTAACAATGGATGATATAGAATGTGTTGGAGTTGGAGCTCCCGGAACTGTAAACAGTAAAACGGGAATGATTGATTTTTCAAATAATTTATTCTTATACGATGTTCCTTTAAGAGAATATTTAGAGAAAAAACTAAATATGAAAGTATATATTGAAAACGATGCTAATGCCGCCGCATATGGTGAATATATAGCGGGTTCAGCAAAGGGAGCTAAAACTGCTGTTTTAATTACTATAGGAACAGGTATTGGTTCTGGAATCGTTATAGACAATAAAATATACACTGGTTTTAATTTTGCCGGTGCAGAATTAGGGCATAGTGTAATTGTTCAAAACGGAAATGAATGCACTTGTGGAAGAAAGGGTTGCTTTGAAACCTATGGAAGTGCAACAGCACTTATTAATATGACAAAAGAGGCAATGTTAAAAGACAAAAATACAATAATGTGGCAACTTTGCGAAAACGATATTGAAAATGTTTCTGGAAAAACTTCTTTTAAAGCAATGAGACAAAACGACCAAGCAGGCAAAAATGTAGTAAATACATATATTAAATACTTAGCTTGTGGATTAACCAATGTAATAAATGTTTTTCAGCCTAATATTCTTTGTATTGGCGGTGGTATATGTAAAGAAGGCGACGCATTGCTTTTGCCAATTAAAGAAATTATAAAAAAAGAAGTTTTTTCACGACATTCTAAACAACAAACAGAAATTGTAATTGCCTCTTTGGGCAACGATGCTGGAATTATTGGTGCGGCAATGCTAAATAAAATAAAAAGATAGTATTGTAAACAGATGTTCCAATAGAAAATATTATTCTTATTTTGTTTAAAAATTCTCTACAAAATCAACATTATTAATTTCAAAGCATTTCCCCTTTAAATATTCTAAATGCTCAGCATTACATATAAAATCAAAAATAATTTTATAGGAATAAAGTGCTTGATATTTCCTTTTAATACTTATATTTTTATCATTTGTTGCGTATTTTGTGTCGCCAACTAAGGGGTGACCAATATCAGCAAATTGTGCTCTAATTTGATGTGTTCTGCCAGTTAATAGTTCGGCTTCTATTAAACTAATATTACCTTTTTCTTTTAAAACTTTGTATAAAGTCTCAGCAGTTTTTGAATTTTGAGTTTTGTTTTTTACGACGAATACCTTGTTTTGATTGTCGGTTTTCTCTAATAAATTTATAAGTTTTCCACTTTTATTTTTTATTATTCCAAATACTAATAGCAAATAAAATTTTCTAATTTCTTTATTCTTTATTTTTTCGTTAATAATTCTAAGAGTCATAGCATTTTTTGCGGCTATTACAATTCCACCGGTATTTCGGTCAATTCTATTACAAAGGGCAGGGGAGAAGGAGTGTTCAATATTAGGGTTATATTCTTTTTTCGAGTATAAATAAGCCTTAATATGATTAATTAATGTGTTAATATCTTCATTTTTATCACTGTGAACTAAAACTCCTTGCTTTTTATCCACTAAAATAATGTTTTGGTCCTCATAAATAATGTTTAATGAGGGTTTTATTTTTGTAAAGATAAATTCGTTCTTATCTTTTTCAAAAAATTCGTCATTTATATATAGTGTTATTACATCATCTTCTTTAAGCATATAAGAAAGAGCAACTTTCTTTCCGTTAACTTTAATTTTTTTTAATCTTATAGATTTGTATATTAAAGATAGAGGAATATTTTTTAGAGATTTAGATAAAAATTTATCTAATCGCTGACCAGAATCATTTTTATTAAGTATAAATTGTTTCATTTTGACACCTCTTTAATTAATTATAGCAGAAAATCATAAAAAAGGAATGAATTTCTAATCAAATATTAATCAAATTATAATTTTATATTGTTATAATTTTAAAAAAACGAAGGTGATTTAAATGATGAAAAAAATAACTGCTTTAGTAATTCGTTTTAAATGGGCTGTCTTGGCAATTTGGGTAATAGCAACTATCCTTTTAACTTTTTTTGCCCCAAATTTATCTGAGATTTTAAAAACAGATAATAGTAGTTTTTTGCCTGAAAACTCAAAAACTACTAATGCAAGTAAACTAATTAATACAATTTTTCCCGATGAAGCAAATAGAACCTCATTTGTTTTGGTTATTAGTCGTGAGCCAAAATTAACTGAGCAAGACGAGCAATACATAAAAAATTTAGATAAGTATTTTAATGAGAATAAAGATGAACTTAAAATAATTGAGGTTGTTTCACCTTATACAAATGAAGCATTAAAAGAACAGTTAATTAGCAAAGATAAAGTCGTTGCTATCTTAAATTTAAGGGTAAATTCTTCTCCATATACTGAAATTGGAAAAAAATCATTAAACGATGTTAAAGATACTATTAATAAAGCTTCTCTTAGTATAAAGGGCGAAAGCTTTACAGTGCCAAAAGATTTATTGGTTCAAGTTACTGGTGATGCTGCTATTGATGCAGAACAGCTTCAAACAACAAATGATAGTATGGATATAGTAACAAAAATAACTATTGTGTTATTATTATTAATACTAATAATAATATATCGTTCCCCTGTAGCACCAATGTTGCCTTTGTTTACAATTGCGCTTAGTTTTTTAATTTCAAGAGGAATTATTGGAGTGTTAACTTTATGGGGATTTAATATTTCAACCTTTACAGAAACTTTCTTAATTGCTGTGCTATTTGGTGTAGGAACTGATTATTGTATGCTGATTATTTCAAGATTTAAAGAAGAATTTTCAAGCGGAAAAACCAAAAACGAGGCTTTGTTAGCTTCAATGCCAATCACAAGTGAAGCGATTATTTCTAGTGGAGGAACAGAAATAATTGGTTTTTTATTTATGATTTTTGCAAAATTTGGTTTATTTAACACAACAGGACCTAGCGTAGCAATTGGAGTAGCAATAACTATTCTTGCAGTAATAACATTAATTCCTGCCTTGATTTCAATATTAGGTAATGTCATTTTTTGGCCAATTAAAAACAATATTAATCATAAAAAAAATTTGCATAATGGAATTTGGTCAAAACTCGCAACTATTGTTACAAAAAAACCGATAAGATTTATTGTAATACCATTAATTGCATTTGTGCCATTTATTATTGCTTCAACAAATCTTAAAATTTCTTACGATGTAATGAAGGACTTGCCCTCAAGTAATTCTTCAATTAAAGGTTTTGAAATAATGAGTGAACACTTTTCAAAAGGCGATTTAATGCCTGTTAAGGTAACTATTAAAACAAATAAAGATTTGTATGATACAAACAATTTGAAAATATTGGACAGTATAGCAGATGATTTGTTAAAGGTTGAAAATGTTTCAACAGTTAGAACAGCATCAAGACCTTTGGGAAAAAAGTTAACTGAGGCTTCGCTTAGCACTCAAATATTATTGCTTTCGGAAGGTATAGATAAAATTGAAGATGGCTTTGCTCCACTAAATGATGGAATAACCAAGATTAAGGAAAATGTTATTAAAATTGAGCAAGGCATTAAAACTGGTGGCAATGCTTTAAATGGTAAAATGTATTTTGGGCTTAATGATTTAAAGAGTGCGACTGAACAAACGAAAAATGCTTATGATGATATTTTAAGTTCTATAAACAATTCAATTATTTCACTTGAAAAGTTAAAAAATGAGCAGCCCTCACTACAAGCAAATGCAGATTTTGGGACAGCATATTTAACATTACAGGGAATTTCTCAAAACTTTAGCACTTTGCAACAGGGTTTAATTAAAATTCAAGACGGTATTTCACAAGCATCTAATGGCATTAAACAAGCAGGAGATGATTTCTTGATAGCGGCTAATGGACTTGATATTATTTCAAAAAGTTTAGAGCCTATAAATAGCGGAATTATAGAAATGAGCGAGGGGTTAAAAAAAATTATTGACCAAACGAGCAAGTATTCAAACAACAATGGGGTAGGAGACATATTTTATTTACCAAACGATGTATTCGCATTGTATCCTGAGTTTAAAAAGGCTGTTTCAAATTATATTTCTCCAAATGGAGATGGGGCAACTTTTGATATTGTTTTGTCTGTAACTCCATATTCAACAAAAGCACTTGATACTATTTCAAAGATTGAAAATACAGTTAAATTCTCGTTAAAAGGAACAGACCTTGAAAACTCAGAATTTGTTGTTTCTGGTGCTACTTCTGCTTTTGCTGAAATTAGAGACTTTATTGCAAGAGATATGAAAGTTGTAATTATATTTGTTTTACTTGGCATATTTATCATTTTGTCATTGTTGTTAAGAAGCTTAATAGCACCAATTTATTTAATTTTAACTATAGTTTTGAGTTATATGTTTACATTAGGTATATCAAATATTTTATTTGTAAATATTTTAGGACAAGATGGACTTCATTGGTCGGTTCCATTTTTCTCTTTTTGCGTTATAGTTGCTTTGGGTGTTGACTATAATATATTTTTGATGTCAAGGGTAAAAGAGGAGTATATAGAAGGACAAATGAAGAAAAGTGTTACAAGAGCACTTTCTACAACAGGAGCCATAATTACATCTTGCGGAATAATTATGGCAGGTACATTTGGAGCAATGTTAGGTTCGCCACTTCGTCCAATGTATCAAATTGGTTTTGCTGCTTGCTTTGGTTTGATTATTGATACATTTATTATTCGAAGTCTTGTAGTGCCAGCCATAGCAGTTAAATTTGGAGAAATGAATTGGTGGCCTGGCAGAAAAATAAAAGTATCTTCTTTTAGCAGAAAAAAACAAAAAGAAAATACTCTAAAATAATTATTTATTTAATATAATATTTATTCTTTTGGCAAAAAAATCTCAATTTTTGTGCCTTTTCCAATAATGCTATTTGCAGTTATTTTCCCTTTGTGAACTTCAACAATTTGTTTTGCAATTGCAAGTCCTAAACCAAAACCGCCAGTGCCCTTTGCACGAGATTTATCAATTCTATAAAATCTATCAAATATTCTTTCTAAATGCTCACTTTGTATTCCAACACCACTATCAATTACCATTAAAGTAACTCCAACTTGGTTTTCTTTTATTGCAATTTCAATAGTCCCATTAGAAGGGGTATATTTTACTGCGTTTTCAAGCAGAATAACAAATAGTTGTCTTATAAAAGCAATATCAGCATAAATGACACTTGTTTTGGATACATTAAGTATTACTTTATGAGAAGACAATAAAAAATTGTGTTGAGAAATTATATCTTTTAAAAAATCATACAAATTAAAATGAATTGGATTTAAAGTTAATCCTTTTGCTTGGGCTCTTGTTAAAAATAATAGTTTATCAACAAGTTCACGCATTGCTTTTGCTTGGAAATTTATCGCACTAATTGATTCTTCTAAAACTTCCGGTTCTTGCTTTCCCCATCGCGAAAGCAAATCAGAATAGCCTTGAATTGCGGCTAATGGAGTTCTTAGTTCGTGAGAAACATCAGAAACAAAAACACTTTGATTTTCATAGGCAGCTTGAATTTTATCCAACGATGAATTAATAGAATTTGCTAATTCCTTTAATTCACTTTTTGTGTTTTTTGTTTCAATTCGTTTACTTAAATCATTAACTGTAATGCTTTTAATAGTAGTGGACATTGTATTAATAGGCTTTAAATATCGTTCTGCAACCTTGAATCCAACAAAAGCACTTACTGCCAAGGCAATAATAAAGGCATAAAGTAAAATATTTGATAAAATATTAAATGATATGTTTTCTCGTCCCATATCTCTTGAAATTTGAACAAAGTAATCATTGTTATTTATTGATACTTTTATCTTTTTGCTTCTATAATGATGATTATAATCATCATAACTAATAATTTTATTTTCTTTTTCTATATAAGGAGGCTTTCCAATTACTCCAGATGACTTTTCATTAATAATTTCATCGCCATTTTTATTATAAATACTAATACCCATAGATACTTGTTCAATTAGCGATTTTACAACATCTTTTGTTAAAAGTTTATCTTTGTTTTCTATTACTTGCTTTTCAATTCGTAAAATTTCCTCATCTGCAGAGCCCAAAATAAAAAATCTGAACGATAAAAAAACACTTCCGCAAATTAAAAATAGAAATGCCGCAAAAGTAATCATATAGGCAATATTAATACCCGACGCCAATGAGCCGGGTGCACGAATTCTTAATTTTGCTTTTTTATCTTTCATATGTATGACAATACCTTTCAAAGTATATGACAATTAAATACTAAATTTTACATTGCAGTTTTTCTACAACCCTTTACTTATCCCTGTCAACCTGCTTATTTGCCTTATTGACAACCCCTTTTCTTTTAACTTTTTTATTCTTTTATCCCTTCTTTTTATGTCTAATTCCTGCCATTCCTAATTCGTTCCTTTTTCATCCTTAAAAACATATCCGACTCCGCGAATGGTTTGAATATAATTTACATTATAAACATCGTCAATTTTACTTCTTAAATACCTAATATAAACATCAACAATATTTGTATCCCCATAATAGTCAAAGCCCCATACCTTTTCCAAAAGCACTTCTCTTGTCAAAACTATTCCTATATTTTTAACCAAAAACAGTAGCAGGTCATATTCTCTCTTGGTTAACTCAATAATATTATTATCAATTGTAACCTTGTGGGCTTTATCGTCAATACTTAATCTATCAAACATAATAACATCTTGTAAAGTATTTGAAGCAATATTTGTTCTTCTCAAAGCTGTTCGGACTCTTGCCAATAATTCTTCTATTGCAAATGGTTTGGTTATATAATCGTCCGCTCCAATGTCAAGCCCTGTTACTTTATCCATAGTGTCATCTCTTGCTGTAACCATTATTATCGGAATATTTGAAACCTTTCGCACCCTGCGACAAATTTCAATACCACTAATAGAAGGCAACATTAAATCAAGTATAATTAAATCATACTTATTTGAAAGTGCTAACTCTAAACCATCATTGCCATCGGTAGCAATTTTGGTTTTATACCCCTCCCGCGAAAGCTCTAACTCCATTAGTCGAGCAATGCTAATTTCATCTTCAATAATGAGTATATTACTGCTCATTCTACCACTTCACTTTTATTTTATTTTTAATATTTTTTTATAAATTTCTTCACTTTTTGTCTTACCCACCACTGAAAAAGATAAATTTTCAAAATTAAACAGGTCTTTTGCCACTTTAATAACTCTATCATAATCTACTTCATCAATTTTTGCAATAATTTCTGATAAAGATTTAATTTTTCCATTCATAATAACGCTCCGTCCCATATGAGCAGACCGTGACGAGGTGCTTTCAAGCCCCATTATAACGCTGGCTTTTAGTTGTTCCCTTGCTTTTGAAATTTCCTCTTTAGCAACTCCGCTTTTTAGTATTTTATTTATTTCATTAATAATTAATGAAATTACTTTTTCTTCTGAGCAAGAATTTAATCCTGCATAAATGCAAAACAATCCGCCCTCTTTATGTCTTATTGGAAAAGAATAAATTGAATAGGCTAAGCCTAATTGCTCCCTGATTTTTTGAAAAAGTCTTGAAGACATTCCGCCTCCAAAAATGGTATTGAAAACAGAAAGAGCATAGTATTCATCATCTTGTGAGTTATTATATGATTTAAAGCCTAAACAAATATGATTTTGTTCAATGTCCTTTTCTTTAATAGCAATATTTGGCTTGTATTCAATATTGCTAATTATATTATTATTTATTATATTTGGTAAACCACTAAATTTTTCTTTTATAAATGAAATAACTTCATCATTAAAGTTGCCAGAAATAGTTACGACAGTGTTATTTGTTGTGTAATGTTTATTTTTATAATCTAATAATAAATTAGAAGTAAAATTATTTACAACATCAACTTTCCCTAATATCTTATTAGCAAGGGGATGACCATCCCAAACTGCTTCGCACAAACGGTCAACAACCACATCCTCAGGACTGTCCTCACTCATTGCAATTTCTTCAATAACTACATTTTTTTCAGTATTAATATCTTTTATAGCAAATTTTGAATTTAATATCATATCCGATAATATGTCTAAACCCTGTAATATATGAGAATCAAGGGTTTTAGCAAAAAAACAAGTCATTTCTTTTGATGTAAAGGCATTTCCCTGTCCACCTATTTCATCAAACTGGGAGGCAATATCCATAGCACTTCTATTATTTGTACCTTTAAAAGTCATATGCTCAATAAAATGTGAAATTCCTTCAACGCTCTTATCCTCGTGAACAGAGCCACTTTCTATCCAAATCCCATAAGAAGCGGAGCGAACATAAGAAATAGGGTCTGTTACTATTCTCAAACCATTATCTAAAGTTGTTATATCTTTCATTTTTCCTCCAAAAAAATTAATGGGCGACCAATGGTCGCCCTAATAAAATTAAATTTTTATTTAAGGGCTTCTCTTCTTGATAAGTTTATTCTACCCTTTTCATCAATTTCCAATACCTTTACCATAATTTCATCGCCAAGCGAAACAACATCCTCAACTTTTTCAACTCTTCTGTTTTCAAGATGAGAAATATGAACTAATCCTTCTTTTCCAGGTGCTATCTCAACAAATGCACCAAAATTCATTATTCTTGTTACCTTACCATTATAAATTGCTCCGATTTCAGGTTCAAAAATTATTGATTTAATAATTTCTAATGCTCTTTGACCGGCTTCCATATCAACAGCAGCAATAAATATTCTACCATCATCCTCAATATCTATTTTTACTCCGGTATCGGCAACAATTTTTTGAATAACACTGCCACCCTTGCCAATAACATCTCTAATTTTATCAACATTAATAGTTAATGTAATCATCTTTGGAGCATATTTTGATAATTCGGTTCTTGGAGTTGGAATGCATTTTAACATTATTTCATCTAATATATAATTTCTTGCTGTGTGAGTTTGTTTAATAGCTTGTTCAACCATTTCCATATTCAAACCATCATTCTTTAAATCCATTTGGATTGCAGTTATACCATCTTTAGTCCCAGCAACCTTAAAGTCCATATCCCCAAAGAAATCTTCTAAACCTTGAATATCAACCATTGTGAGCCATTTGTCATCTTCGGCAACCAACCCACAAGAAATTCCTGCTACAGGAGCTTTAATTGGAACACCTGCGTCCATTAATGCTAAAGTTGAAGCACAAATTGAGCCTTGAGAGGTAGAACCATTTGAAGTTAGAACCTCTGAAACTAAACGAATACAATATGGAAAATCGTCAACAGATGGAATTACTGGTTCTAATGCTTTTTCTGCTAATGCACCATGACCTATCTCTCTTCTTCCTGGCCCTCTTGAAGGTCTTGTTTCACCAACTGAATAGGACGGCATATTATAATGATGCATATATCTTTTGCTCTCTTCAGTATCTATACCATCTAAAATTTGGCTATCTCTAATCTGTCCTAAAGTGGCTACTGTTAGAACTTGTGTTTGTCCTCTTGCAAAAAGACCTGAACCGTGAGTTCTTGGTAATACAGAAACCTCAGAATATAAAGGTCTAATATCAAGCAAACCTCTACCGTCAACTCTTCTGCCATCATCTAAAATCCAACGACGAACAATATGTTTTTGTAGTTTATACATACATTCATTTATTTCAGATGTGCTATCTGGATACTTTTCTTCAAAAGCAGCAAAAACATCATCATAAACTACTTTTAATCTCTCTTCTCTAATGTTTTTATCATTTGTATCAAGTGCAATCTTAACCTTATCAATAGCAAATTCTTTAATATCATTATACATATCTTCATTTACTTCCATTGAAATAAATGAAAATTTATCTTTACCAATTTCTTTTACAATACTATTAATAAATTCAACAGTTTTCTTAATTTCATTTTGAGCTATTCCAATAGCATTGACCATAATTTCATCAGTAATTTCATTTGCCCCTGCCTCAATCATAACAATCTTATCAGAAGTTCCTGCAACAGTAAGAGATAAATCACTCTTATTTCTTTGCTCAAATGTAGGGTTTAAAACTACTTGACCATCAACATACCCAACAAAAATACCACCAATAGGTCCATTCCATGGAATGTCTGATATAGAAATTGCTATTGAAGCACCTATCATTGCGGCAATTTCTGGTGAATTGTCATTGTCAACCGACAAAACTGTTATCAAAACCGACACATCATTTCTCATACCTTTTGGGAATAAAGGACGGATTGGACGGTCAATAACCCTTGAAGTTAAAATTGCCTTTTCAGAAGGTCTTCCTTCTCTTTTCATAAAACTACCAGGGATTTTACCTACAGCATAAAGTCTCTCGTCATAATCTACAGATAAAGGAAAATAATCAATTCCATCTCTTGGCTTAGCTGACATAGTAACACCAATCATAACAACAGTATCACCATATCTAACCATACATGAGCCGTTTGCTAATTCACAATACTTGCCTGTTTCAACAATTAGCGGTCTTCCTGCTAATTGCGTTTCAAATTTTTTAAAATTTTCGTACATTTTCTTTCCTCCATTTTATTTATTATAAACGAAGAAAATTACGATTTAGCATTCCTGCCGGCACCCTTATCAAGTGGAAAGTTAAAAATCATAATCTAAAATCTAACCTCTAATTTCTAACATCTAAAAGGGTGTCCGCATAATTGCTAAAGCATATTCGCTTCGTTTTTTACAAATTGTATTTTTGGGGTGCTTAATTGGCAAAACCAAAAGCACCCCAAAAAAATAAAACTATTTTCTTATATTAAGCTTTGCTATGATTGCACGATATCTATTAACATCCTTTTTAATAAGATAATTAAGTAGACTTCTTCTTTGCCCAACCATCTTAAGAAGCCCTCTTCTTGAATGATGGTCTTTCTTATGCTCTTTTAGATGCTCAGTTAGCATATTAATTCTTTTTGTTAAAATACCAATTTGAACCTCTGGAGAGCCGGTATCAGTTTCGTGTGTGCGATTTTCTTCAATAACTGATTGCTTAATTTCTTTTAGCATAGATTTCACCTCCATTTAATATTATACGCCTCATAGCATAGAACAGGGTGGGTGAAGCTCCAAAAAGGACTTTTTCCACTACTCCAAGCATATGGGTAACTGTATTGCATTTGATATATTAACATAAAAATATGAATTTGTCCACATTTATTTTTGTTATAAATGAAATTATAAATGAAATTACCTATTAAACTTTTAATAAAACCTTTTCTTGCTCTTTTTTGTCATTTTCGTAAAGTTCATTTTCTTTTGTTAAATAAGCATTAGCCAACATTAGTTTTATCCTGTTTTCTTGATTTATTTGTGTTGCTCCGGGGTCATAGTCAATTGCCACAATATTGGCACCCGGCATATTTTCCATTATTTTTCTTATCATACCCTTGCCAACAATATGGTTTGGTAAACACCCAAAGGGTTGAGTGCAGACAACATTTTTAACTCCAGATGATACAAGTTCTAACATTTCACCTGTTAAAAGCCAACCCTCGCCCATTTTATTTCCATGTCCTAAATATCCAACAACTAATTGCTTAATATGAGAAAATGGCTCTGGTGCTCTGAATTTTGGATATTGCATAATAGTATTAATCATAGCTCTTTGACTTTTTTCAAGTAGCCCTTGTAAATATCCAATAAACTTTTCTTTGAAAAGATTTCTACCATAAAGTTTACAATCTGTAACTCTGTTATCAACTTTGAAAATAAGAAAATCAAGCACACCGGGAACCACAACTTCAGCACCTTCACTTGCCAAAAATTTCTCTAATGAATTATTGCCCAAAGGTGCGTACTTAATATATATTTCCCCAACAACTCCGACTTTTATTTTATCAGTTTTTAAAATTTTAATATTATCAAAATCTTCTAAAATAATTTCAAAGTTTTTAAGAACACTTTTGTATTTTAAAAATTTCTTATCATTAAATTGCTCAATTAATTTATTAGTCCAATTTTCAACCAAATTATCAGTTTGACCGTTATTTATTTCATAAGGACGACATTGATTTGCCAAAAGCATAATCAAATCTCCATATAAAACACAATAAATTAATTTTTTAATCAATTTAAAATCAAGTTTAAAGCCGGGGTTTTTCTCTAAACCTGATAAATTTATTGAAATAACAGGAATTTTTTCAAAGCCACTCTTTTTTAGAGCTTTTCTTAAAAGATGAATATAATTTGAAGCTCTACAACCTCCACCAGTTTGAGTTATAATTAAAGCCGTTTTATCTAAATCATATTTTCCACTTTTTAATGCATCTAATAATTGACCTATTACTAATAATGCAGGATAACAAGTGTCATTATGTACATTTTTTAAGCCTTCATCTACTATCCCTCTATGATTAGTTTTTAAAAGTTCAACCTTATAACCTTCAAGTGTAAGACATTTTTGTAAAAGCTCAAAGTGAATAGGTAACATCATTGGCATTAATATTGTATATTCTTTTTTCATTTCTTTTGTAAATATAAGACGGCCATTTTTATCGTAAATTAACTTAGCCAAATCGTTTCACCTCTTTACTTTTTTCTTGCATCCATTGCAGCAATTAAACTTCTAATTCTAATTTTTACGGCCCCGTGATTGCTAATTTCATCAATTTTTAATTGAACATAAAGTTTGTTCTCTTTTTCTAATATATCTCTTATTTCATCAGTTGTAATTGCATCTAAACCACAGCCAAAAGAAACTAATTGAACTAATTCCATATTCTTTTGGGTGGTAACAAATTTAGCCGCATTATAAAGCCTTGAATGATATGTCCATTGATTTAAAACTTTCACTTTATGCTTTGCCACTAAATGAGAAACAGCATCTTCGGAAATTAAAACCAAATTATAAGTTGTAATGAGTTCATCAATACCGTGATTGATTTCCGGGTCAATATGATAAGGTCTGCCGGCTACTATTACTACTTTTAAGTTGTTATCTTTAGCATATTTTAGTGCTTTTTCTCCCTGCTTGCGAATATCAAATAAATATTGCTCATAAGCAGTATAAGCCTTATCAACTGCGGGTTTAATTTCATTGAAAGAGATATTAAATTCTTCTTTAAAATATTTTTTAGCTCTTCTAATAAAGCCAGATTTATTATGTAGCCCAAAATATGGTCTTAAAAATCTTATTTTTTTTAAATCTTTAATGTTTGCATCAATTAATTCCGGATAATATGCTACAATAGGACAATTATAATGATTATCACCCTTTTTTTCATTAATGTTATAAGGCATACAAGGATAAAAAATAGTTTGTATACCTTGCTCTAATAAGTCCTCAATATGACCGTGCATAAGTTTAGCAGGATAGCAAACTGTATCAGAAGGTATGGTAAATTGTCCTTTGATATACATTGCCCTTGTAGATTTTCCGGATAAAACAACCTCAAATCCAAGTTCTGTTAATAATGTATTCCAAAATGGGAAAGTTTCATAAATATTAAGCCCAAAAGGAATGCCAATTTTACCTCTAATTCCACTCTTAGTAAGCATAGATGTAATTTTATCATATTTATATTTAAATAGGTTTGGAATATCCCTCTTTTTATTAGCAGTTGGTCTTTCGCAACGATTACCTGAAATAAATCTATGACCATTATTGAATGTGTTGACAATTAAATGGCAATGATTTGTGCAAAGATTACAGTTAGTAGCAGTGGATTTATGTGTAAAGTTAAGTAACTTGTCATACGAAATTATATTAGACTTTTCTAAGTTTAAATCCATTGAATATAGTGCCACACCATAAGCACCCATAATTCCTGTAATTGTTGGTCTTGTAACATTAAAACCAAGTTCGATTTCAAAACTTCTTAGCACAGTTTCGTTTAAAAATGTTCCTCCTTGAACAACAATGTTGTTACCCAAATCTTTAGGGCTATTAGCACGAATTACTTTATATAAAGCATTTTTCACAACACTCATTGAAAGACCAGCCGAAATATCTTCAACCAAAGCTCCGTCTTTTTGTGCTTGTTTAACTGATGAGTTCATAAAAACAGTGCAACGAGTTCCCAAATCAACAGGATGTTTTGCAAAAAGTCCTAAATTATCAAATTCATCTGCTGTATATTTTAGTGCTTTGGCAAATGTTTCAAGAAAAGAACCACAACCGGAAGAACAGGCTTCATTTAGCATTATACTGTCAACAGCACCATTCCTTATTTTGAAGCACTTAATGTCCTGCCCACCAATATCAATAATAAAATCTACATTTGGATTAAAATGTCTTGCCGCTCTAAAATGAGCAATAGTTTCAACTAATCCGGCATCAATATCAAAGGCATTTTTAATAAGTTCTTCGCCATAACCTGTTACAGCACTACCTTTTATATTTATTTTATTGCCAAACTGCTCATAAATCTTTTTAAGTTCATTTTCCACTATCGCTAAAGGGTTGCCAAAATTCGAGGCATAATATGTATATAAAATCTCTCCTTTTGGGTTAATTAAAACTAATTTAGTAGTAGTGCTTCCTGCATCAATGCCCAAGTAGGCATCGCCTTCATAAGTATTGGCATCTATATATTTAACAGTGCTTTTTGAGTGCCTTTTTTTAAACTGCTCATATTCTTGTTGATTTTTAAATAATGGCTCTAAATAGCGAGTAGTATCTTTTATAACTGAAACATTTTCAATTTTAGATATAAGTTCAGAATAAGTATATTTCTTTAATTTCTCTGCATATATTGCTGCACCCTTAGCAACAAAATACAAACTGTCCTCAGGAAATATTGCGTTTTCATCAGATAATTTAAGAGTTTTTATAAATCTATCTCTAAGTCCATTAAAAAAATATAACGGACCACCTAAAAAGGCGATTTTACCCTCTAATTTTCTGCCTTGTGCAAGACCTGAAATAGTTTGGTCCACAACGCACTGAAAAATACTTGCGGCTATATCCTCTTTCCTTGCTCCTTGATTTAACAGAGGCTGAATATCGGACTTTGCAAAAACTCCACACCGAGAAGCAATAGAATATATTTTTTCATACTTTTCGCCCAATTTATCCAATTCATCGGGAGTTACACCTAATAAAACTGCCATTTGGTCAATAAACGCTCCTGTTCCACCGGCACAAGAGCCATTCATTCTTTCCTCTAAAATGCCTTTAAAGAAGAGAATTTTAGCATCCTCTCCACCTAACTCAACAACAATATCTACATCTGGCATATATCTATTTGCAGCACCAGCAGTAGCGAAAACCTCCTGAACAAAAGGAATATCATAGGTTTTTGATACGCCTAAACCAGCTGAGCCGGTTATTGCAATTTTAAATAAATTATCGCCAATTATAGATTTTAAATTATGTATTAATTCATTAGTTCTTTCTCTAACCTTAGATAAATGCCTTTGATAATCCTTGAAAACAACATTACCACTTTCGTTTATAACAACTGCTTTTAAGGTTGTTGAACCAATATCAATACCAACTAAAAAGCTCATAAATTCCTCCAATATAGTTTCTATACCCAAATACATTCTAACTTATTAATTGATATAATTCAAGTAATAAATATTTACTTTTATAAAATTCTTAATAAGTCTTTGTTTTTTGCTTGACTATTTTTCAATAAAATTATAATATTTATATATTATAGTTGTGAGGAATGAGATTAATGTCAAATATAAATATTGTTCTTGTTGAGCCTGAAATACCACAAAATACAGGGAATGTTGCAAGAACTTGTGCTTGCACGGGTGCTAAATTACATTTAGTAAAACCATTAGGATTTGAAATTAACGATAAACAGTTAAAAAGAGCAGGCTTAGATTATTGGGAGTATTTAGATATTTCGTATTATGAAAACTTAGATGATTTTTTAAATAAAACTAATAATTTTCCGCGATTTTTTTGCACAACAAAAGCCAAAAACACTTATGCCGATGTTATTTACCCTGAAAATTCATTTTTAATTTTTGGCAAAGAAACAAAAGGATTACCCGAAGCATTATTAAAGGATAATGCTGAATGTTGCATAAGAATTCCTATGATAGAAAATGCAAGAAGTTTGAATTTATCTAATTCAGTTGCAATTATAGTTTATGAAGTATTTAGGCAAGGAAATTTTGAAGGATTAAAAGCAGAAGGCGGGTTAACACAATATAAGTGGTAGGTAGGTATGCAGGTATTTAACAAGAGTAATTGCAAATGACAATAAGTATATAAAATAACCGTGTCCAAAAAAACAAGGACACGGTTTAATATGTTTAAATATGTAAATTGAGTAATAAGAAATCGTTCAAGCCTTTTTTTTCTTTTTAAAGAAAAGGAAATAGATTAGCAATATTATTACTACTAAAAACAAGAAAGCTATTATGATAATCTTATAAATAGTCTCTTCCGTTAATGCTCCGGCATTATCATTTTTTTGTTTTTCCTTTTCTATTTCTTTTATTGCTGTATCTACTTCTTTAGATTCAAGGTTTAATACAAATTCTCTTGATATACTCTTTATTTCTTTTTTTCCATATTCCAATAACAAAAGAATCCTATAGGTGTCTTGCACATATTGTTCAGGAGGAATTAAAAAATCAATTCTGCATGTATTCTCCGGATAAACAATATTAATTTCTTTTTCCGCTTCATAAACCAATTTATCCTCATTATCATACATAAAAATTTTTGCATTCGGATAACAATAGGTGTTACCAATGTTTGAAATATAAAAAGAAAAAACCAAATCCTTATCTTTAATCCATTTTTTCTCAATAATATCTTGAATGCTAAAATCATATGTGGTTTCATCTCCGATTCGTATGATAACCGCACTCGAAAGTGAATATGCCTCGTTTATTTTAAAACCGATACCTTTCTCATTTTTCTCGCTTTCTTTTCCATCAATAACGGCACTTCTTAAGTAAATAACAGCTATATACGTCCCTGGAGTTGCATTTTGCGGAACGGAGATGATAAAATCAAAAACCTTCTCTTCTCTGGAATCTAATGTAACTTTTTCCTCGGTTATATTAAGCCAAGAACCAACTTTTTTTCGCGTTGCTTCTTCAGGTGTTAAAACCATTGTCCCGCCATTGTTTCCGGTGTATCCGTCACTGACAAACAAAGTATTTGTTTTCTTTAATTCGCCCAAATTTCGCAAAACAATTGAAAAAGTAGCCTTTTCCCCAGGGGTTGCAATCAAATCAACAAAGGTATCAGTAGTTCCTACTACGGAGTAATCAAATAATGAACTCTCCTGTTTTTCATTGTTTTCTGCAAAAACAATGTTAGGATAAAGAAGCATTATAAATATGATTAATATTAAAAAAACTCCCTTTTTCATAATTTCCCCTCTTTTTTTATCTTTCACTTTAATCTAATAGAATAGATAAAAATGAGGATAAGTTTTAACAGAGTATCTCTTATCCTCATTTTTAATATTAGCACTTGAAATTAATACAAATTATTATGTCGGGTTACTATCTACACTAAAAGTAATAGTAGTTTCATAGGTCCCAACAAATATCTGGTATTCTCGATCGCCATCAACTATAACAGGGTCTCCACTAGAAAATTCGCCTGACTCAGCAGAACTTGTGATTGTAGTTCCAACTGGTAAGGTGTCAACAAGTGTTATTGTAGAATCAATTTCAAAATCAAACAAACCTGCTCCGTAACCGGGTTCTACCTCAAGTATATCCAAGTCGCCACTACCGACTATTGTATCATCAACAGTATAATGGGTAGTAGGAATATCTTGACCATTGGTTGCAGGAATAGCAGCTTCATCTATTATTGCAGCATCAGCACTATCTTTTAAGTTAATTGATAGCCAGTCTTCAACATCTACATTAACTGACAAAGTTGCCTCAGCAACACTGGGGTCATCAATACCTGTTTCAGTAAAATCACTAAAACTTATGGTGAATATCCAACCTGAATTTGTTCCTGTTAAATCTTCAACTGAAATATCTGTCTCATTACTTTCTAGTGCAGTACCAGTTTGATCAATCTCCCAGGTATCCAACGAAGTGAATCCAGCACTATGAGAACTTACTGAAATGCCACCTGAAGTAATGGAAAAGTCATCAACTGCAAGTGCACCCATAATGTTAAATGAGAACATTAGCACAAGAGCTGTTGAAATTGCAATAAGTTTTTTTAAGTTTTTCTTTTTCATGATATTTTTCCTTCTTTCTGTTTTTTTAAAATTTTGTCATTTTTTTTGCGAATTATTATCCTACTGATAATTTGAATAGGGTAAAAAAGAATTTAAAAAACTATAAAAAAAACCTCCTTCATTTTCGGTAACTCGGCTACCATACCCATTTTCATGGGGTTAGGTCCTATGGCTTTGTGCCCCTGACTTTCGTCAGGTTTACTATTATCGTTGAAAGACCAAAACTATTGCAAAATGGTTTTCCATTGATTATAAAATTATATAGGTACTAATAGAATAGGGGTAATAATTACTTATTAAGACCAAATCTTTTGTTGAATTTAGCAACTCTACCGTTAGTAACAATTACAGTTTTATTTGTTAAGCTCATTTTTACTTCCATAAAGAATATATTTTTGGAGTATTTTGCTTTTTTTCCTGCATAATATTACTAACTACATTTTATATTTATAATTATATACTAAAAAATACTTGTTGTCAACATTTAATTCTAATAGTGCATTCTCATACTATAAAATAAATGATATTCTTTTAAAAAAGGAGTTTTATTTTATGACAAAATATTTAGATTTTATTTCACTGGGAAAAAAAATCAGACAATCAAGAATCAAAAAAAATATTACTCAAGAAAAATTGGCTGAAATTTGCGAACTTTCAATATCATTTATTGGTCATATTGAAAGAGGAACAAGAAAACTATCTCTTGAATCTCTATTTAAAATTTCAAATGCTTTAAATGTAAGCATAGATTTTTTAATTAGTGATTCTTTTAGTAATGATGATTTGCAAAAAATTATTAATTTATTGCAAAATATTAAAGGTAATAGTGAAAAAACAAACAGTTATTATAATATTATAAAAATTCTTGCTGAAAATATTGAGAAATTATAAGTCAAAAGTTTTTTTGCTTTTAGCAAAAAAACTTTTTTGTTAATTAAATAATAATTATATTATTATTTTACTTTATTTAGTGCAAAATTTTAGTTGAATTTAATATTATTATATAATATAATATTTAAAGTTAATAATAAATTTAAATAAATTTTGAGGTGTCAATTATGTTAAACAAAAAAACTATTGAAGATATTGTAGTGAAAGGAAAAAAAGTGTTAGCCCGTTGTGATTTTAATGTTCCACTTGACGAAAACAATAAAATTACAGATGATAAAAGAATAGTTGAAGCATTAAAAACAATAAACTATTTAATTTCTAATGGTGCTAAGGTTATACTTTGCTCACATTTAGGAAGACCTAAGGGGGAGTTTAATAAGAAATACTCATTATCACCAATTGCAGTTAGATTATCGGAGCTATTGGGCAAACAAGTTAAAATGTCTAAGGATGTAATTGGCGAAGATGCAAAGTCTCTTTCTAATTCTTTAAAAGACGGCGAAGTTATGCTTTTGGAAAATGTTCGTTTTCATAAAGAAGAAGAAAAAAATGACTCTGCTTTTTCAAAAGAATTAGCATCTTTGGCTGAAATATATGTAAATGATGCATTTGGAACAGCTCACAGAGCACATAGTTCTACTGCCGGTGTTGCCGATTATTTGCCTGCTGTTTGTGGCTACCTTATTCAAAAAGAAGTAGAAATAATGGGTAAAGCACTTGACAATCCCGTTAGACCTTTTATCGCAATTTTGGGTGGATTTAAGGTTTCGGATAAAATTGGTGTAATTAATAATCTATTAGATAAAGTCGATACATTAATTATAGGCGGAGGTATGGCTTATACTTTTATTAAAGCAAAAGGCGGAACAGTAGGAAAATCAATTTGCGAAAATGATAAAATTGAATTAGCAAAGGAATTACTTGAAAAAGCAAAGTCAAAAAAGGTTAATTTGCTTTTGCCAATAGATACAGTTGTAGGATTAGAATTTAAGGCTGATACACAAAGTAAAATAGTTCCCACAATGGAAATTCCGGATGAATGGGAAGGCTTTGATATTGGACCAAAAACAAGAGAACTATTTTCAAAAAACATTGAAAACGCAAAAACCGTTATTTGGAATGGTCCAATGGGAGTTTTTGAATTTGAACAATTTAAGGCTGGAACAATAGCAATTGCAACAGCAGTTGCAAAATCAGGAGCAATTTCAATTATCGGTGGCGGAGATTCTGCGGCGGCTTGTGAAATATTAGGCTTTGCCGATAAGATGACGCACATTTCAACCGGTGGCGGTGCTTCTCTTGAATTTTTAGAAGGCTTGGAATTACCGGGAATTGCTTGTCTAGACGATAAATAAATTAAAAATTGACAACTTAGTTGTCACCCTGAGTGTAACGAAGGGTCTGTCTGAGATTCTTCGCCAATGGCTCAGAATGACAGTTAGACTTATTTAGAAAGGAAAACAAAAAATGAATAAAGAATTGCGTAAAGCAGTTATTGCAGGAAATTGGAAAATGAATAAAACACCCTCTGAGGCAAAAGCATTAATTGAGGAGTTGAAACCTCTTGTTAAAAATGCCTCTTGTGATGTTGTTATTTGCGTTCCTTATGTTGACTTAGCAGTTGCTATTGAAACCTGCAAAGGTTCAAATATTAAAGTAGGTGCTCAAAATATGCACTTTGAAAAAAGCGGTGCATTTACAGGCGAAATTTCAGCACAAATGTTAAAAGAAATTGGAATTGAATATGTAATAATAGGACACAGCGAAAGAAGACAGTATTTTAATGAAACAGATATAACTGTTAATAAAAAAGTTAAATTTGTATTAGAAAACAATATAATTCCTATTCTTTGCGTTGGTGAAACCTTAGAGCAAAGAGAGCAGGGAATTACTGCGGAATTAGTTGCATTACAAATAAAAAATGCTCTTTTAGACATAACAACTAAGCAAGCAAAAAAGATAATTATTGCTTACGAGCCTGTTTGGGCTATTGGAACAGGAAAAACTGCTACTTGTGAACAAGCTAATGAAGTTAATGGCATTATTAGAAGCACATTAGCAAAAATATATGATGAAAATACAGCAAATAGTATAACTATTCAATATGGTGGCTCAATGAACGCAAGTAATGCCGACGAACTTTTAAGCAAGGAGCATATTGATGGCGGTCTTATTGGCGGAGCATCATTAAAGGCTAATGACTTTACAGTTATAATTAAAGCCGCAAGCAAATAAAAACGAAAAACGAGGGAAAATATGAAAAAACCTATTGTTCTTACTATATTAGATGGATTTGGAATCAGCAAAAGTAAAACTTACAATGCTATTGCTAATGCAAATACAGAGAATTTAACAAATTACTTTAATAATTACCCGTTTACTTTGCTGGGCTCGTCTGGTATGAATGTTGGCTTACCTGAGGGACAAATGGGTAACAGTGAGGTAGGGCATACTAATATTGGTGCTGGACGAGTTGTTTATCAAGAGCTAACAAGAATTTCAAAAAGCATAAAAGACGGTGATTTTTTTACAAATTCCGCTTTTTTAGGTGCTATCCAAAATTGTAAAATAAATAATTCTGCTTTGCACATTATGGGACTTTTGTCTGACGGTGGAGTTCATAGCCACAATACTCATCTTTTTGCACTGTTAGAACTTGCTAAAAAGAATAATTTAAAAAAAGTTTTTATTCATTGTTTAATGGATGGCAGAGATGTTTCGCCTGTTTCGGGTAAGGATTTTATTTTAGAATTAGAAGAAAAAATAAAAGAAATCGGTGTTGGCAATATTGCTACTATTATGGGAAGATATTATGCAATGGATAGAGATAATCGCTGGGAGCGAGTAGAAAAAGCATATTCTGCTTTAATTTATGGGATAGGAGAAAATGAAACAACTGCACTTAGTGCAATAACTAATTCATATAATAATGATATTACTGACGAATTTGTTAAACCTACTATTATAGGAAAATATGAAAAAATAAAGGCAAACGATTCATTCATATTTTTTAACTTTCGTCCGGACAGAGCAAGAGAAATTACAAGAACATTAGTAGATAAAGAGTTTAATAACTTTGAAAGAACAAGAGGATTTATTGCTTTGTATTTTGTTTGTATGACACAGTATGATATTAAAATGCCAAATGTAACTGTAGCATTTTCACCTCAAACTTTAGATAATACCTTAGGAGAATATATTAGCAATTTAGGAAAAACACAGCTTAGAATTGCCGAAACAGAAAAGTATGCTCATGTAACTTTCTTTTTTAACGGAGGAATTGAAAATCCTTATAAAGGAGAGGATAGGGTTTTAATTCCATCACCAAAAGTTGCCACTTATGATTTAAAACCCGAAATGAGTGCTTATGAAGTTTGCTCCAATGTTTGTGAGAGAATACTTAGTGGGAAATACGATGTTATAATATTAAATTATGCAAATTGTGATATGGT
>CAZFQD010000006.1:24571-35807 GCA_964520885.1 uncultured Oscillospiraceae bacterium
GGCGGTTGTTTAGCCGATATTGCACCAACAATACTACATATTATGGGAACAAAACAGCCAAAAGAAATGGATGGAGTTTCATTAATTAGGAATTAGAAATGAGGAATTAAAAATGTTATCTCAGACAATAATTAATGAATTAATTAACAAAGCTAAGTCTGCTATGAGTAATTCATATTCTCCTTATTCTAAATTTGCAGTAGGTTCAGTCTTGCTAACTGAAGATGAAAAAATATTCACAGGCTGTAATGTTGAAAACGCTTCTTTTGGAGCAACTGTTTGTGCCGAAAGAGTGGCTTTATTTAATGCAATTTCAAAGGGTGAAAAAAACTTTAAAGCAATTGCAATTATTTCAAGTTCTGATGATTTTTGCACCCCTTGTGGCATTTGCAGGCAATGCCTAATTGAATTTTCAAAAGATATGTTGGTTATTTGCTGTAACAATAAAGGTGAATATAAACTACATAAAATAAATGAGTTATTACCTAGTAGTTTTTTGTTTTAGTTTTTCTCCTAATTCCTCATTATAAAGGATGGTTTTATGTTAAACTTAACCGACATTAAAACAATTAAATCAATACTAAGAAAACATAACTTTCGTTTTTCAAAGTCCTTAGGGCAAAATTTTTTAACCGATGAAGAAATCCCAATAAGAATTGCAAATAGTGCAAATATTGATGAAAATATAGGAGTAATTGAAATTGGTCCCGGCATTGGAACCTTAACCGCTCAACTTGCTAAAAAAGCAAAAAAAGTAGTAGCAATTGAAATTGACAAAGCATTATTGCCAATATTAAATGAAACCTTAAATGAATTTAACAATATCAAAATAATAAATGATGATTTCTTAAAAATAGATGTTAATAAACTTATTGAGAAAGAATTTTTAGGCTTAGATGTAGTAATATGTGCAAATTTGCCTTATTATATTACAACACCAATTATAATGCATATTCTTGAAAACAAAATAAATGCAAAGAGATTAATTTTTATGGTGCAAAAAGAAGTAGCACTTCGCCTTTGCGCAAAACCAAATACAAAAGATTATGGTGCTATTACATTAGCAATTAATTATTATACCAATTCAAGTATTTTATTTGATGTTTATAATTCGTCATTTACCCCTGTTCCAAAAGTAACCTCAACTGTAATTTGCTTAGATATTAGAGAAAAGCCACCTGTAACTGTAATAAACGAAAAATTCTTATTTTCAGTAATTAAGGCATCCTTTTCGCAAAGACGAAAAACATTTTCAAATGCAATTTGCAATTCATTAGGTATAAAAATTCAAAAGGAAGAAATCTCAACTATATTAAAAAACTTAGAATTAAATGAAAACATTCGTGGGGAAGTGCTTAGTTTAAAGGAATTTGCATGTATTAGTGATGCTTTATATGAAAATATATAATATTTAATTTGAATATTTTAATTTTTTAATTGCAAATTATGTTTTTATCGTATATAATATAAATAAGAGAATTTTGCACCCTTTGGGTGCATTTATCTATATATTTAAAATAGAAATGAATGGAGATTTAATTATGACTACGAACAAAAAGGTGCTTGAATGGATTGACGAGATGTCAAAACTCACTACTCCTGATAATATTGTTTGGGTTGATGGAAGTGAGCAACAAATTTCAAATTTAAGAGAGCAAGCAAGCATTACAAAAGAAATGGAGCCTTTAGATCAGAAAAAGCTTCCGGGCTGTTATATTCATAGAACGGCTGTAAATGATGTTGCAAGAGTTGAACATCGAACTTTCATTTGCTCTTCAACAAAAGAGCAAGCAGGACCTAATAATAATTGGATGGAGCCCTCAGAGGCATATTCAATGTTGAGCAAATTATTTAGTGGTTCTATGAAGGGCAGAACTATGTATGTCATTCCATATTCTATGGGAGTTGTTGGTTCGCCTTTTGCAAAGATTGGAATAGAACTTACTGATTCTATTTATGTAGTTTTAAATATGAATATTATGACAAGAATAGGAAAAAATGTAATTGATTATTTAGGGGATAGTTGCGATTTTATTAAATGTCTTCACGGTAAAGCACAAATAGATGAAGAAAATAGATATATTATGCATTTTCCACAAGATAATACTATTTGGAGCGTAAACTCCGGTTATGGCGGGAATGTTTTATTAGGCAAAAAATGCTTTGCACTTAGAATTGCTTCATACTTAGGCAAAAATGAAGGCTGGATGGCTGAGCATATGCTTATTTTAGGAATAGAAAATCCTAAGGGCGAAATAAAATATATTGCCGCCGCTTTTCCATCAGCTTGTGGCAAAACAAATCTTGCAATGTTAATTCCACCGGAATTATATAAATCAAAAGGTTACAAGGTTTGGTGTGTAGGTGATGATATTGCATGGCTTAGAATTGGCGACGATGGCAGGCTTTGGGCGGCTAATCCTGAATTCGGTTTTTTTGGTGTTGCACCCGGAACTAATATAAAATCTAACCCAAATGCTTTAGAAACTACTAAGAAAGATACAATATTTACTAATGTTGTTCATAACCTTGAAGACAATACAGTGTGGTGGGAAGGATTAGATAAAAATCCACCGAAAAATGCTGTTAATTGGAAGGGCGAAAAATGGGATAGCACATCAGGTCAAGTTGGTGCAAATCCAAATTCAAGATTTACTTCACCTGCAAAAAATTGCCCTTGTATTTCAAGTGAATTTGAAAATCCAAAGGGAGTTCCAATTTCAGCAATAGTATTTGGTGGAAGAAGAGCAAAAACTGCTCCATTAGTGTATCAATCATTTAATTGGCAACACGGAGTATTTGTAGGTTCTATAATGGCATCAGAAACAACTGCCGCCGCTTCAGGCAAAGTTGGAGTTGTGAGAAGAGACCCTATGGCTATGCTACCTTTCTGTGGCTATAATATGGGAGATTATTTTGCTCACTGGTTAAAAATGGGCAATAAAATTCCAAATCCTCCAAAAATATTTAATGTTAATTGGTTTAGAACAGACGATGATGGTGAATTCATTTGGCCCGGCTTCGGCGATAATATGAGAGTTTTAATGTGGATTTTAGACCGTTGTGAAAATAAAGTTGATGCTGTATCAAGTGCAATCGGATTTATTCCTAATGCTAATGATATTAATATTGAGGGCTTAAACGATATTTCAGTAGACACAGTTAAAAAATTATTAAATGTTGATATTTCACTTTGGAAAAATGAAGCAACTGGTATAAAAGAATTTTATCAAAAGTTTGGCGATACACTTCCAAATGAGTTAAAAGTTGAACTTGAAAATTTAGAAAAAAGGTTAGGTTAAAATTAAAACAAAATAAATGCGAGGAAAAAATCCTCGCATTTTTTTATGAATATCAAGTTTTTATTGAGTATATTGACTTAAGTCTCCAAATAAAGCTAAAATTGAAGCAAGTATAGTTAATAGAAGAACTGCAAAAGCTAAACCAATTATACCCATAATAATACCAGCTTTTGCAAATCCAATTTTACCTTCCTTATTTGCAAGAACTCCAAAAATAATTGCTAAGATTCCACATGGGATGCAAATGTACCAAGCACACGATAATACAATAGATACAATTCCCAAAACCATTGAAGCTATTGCCATACCTTTTTTAGGATGTTGAGTTGTTGCCATGTCTATCTGAACTACCTGAGGTTCCTGTGGTGTTTGTTCTAAGTTGCTGTTTTCTAAGTTATCCATTATTAATCCCCCTTAAAATATTTATATATTTTATATTTGCTTCTAAAAAAAATGAAAAATGGGAAAAATATTTCTAATAATTAAAAAAACAAAAGCCAATATGGCAATTATATAAAGAAATTCTAATTTAAAAAATTTATTAAAAAAATCAATTTTTAAAAATACTTTTAGATTAAATAAGACAAATAAAAACAACAAATATGCCAACAAAACAACAATAAAAAAATTATACTTTAAAGCTAAAATAATATCTCCAAAGAATAAAGATTGTATAGCTCTTGTTCCACCACAAGATATACATAAAATTCCTAAATATTTATGGTAAGGACAAGGTGAGAATATATTAAGCAGTTCATTTCTAAAAAAATATATAAAAATACCAATTAAAATAACAATTGCATCAATAAACAATACAAATATTTTATTATTAATTTTTTTCATATAATCACCAAATTTATTTGTATTATAGCATTGAATATATTTCTTGTCAATAAAAAAGCATTTTGTGTTATTCAGTAAGGTCTAATAATAAATAAATAATTAAAATACTTTATTTGCTCTTGTATTTTTATTAAAAAAAGTTTAAAATAAATTGAAAATAAAAAAATGGAGATGTAAAAATGGCAAAACAAATAATAATTGAAACTTCGGCAAGGCATATACATATTAGTGATCAACATCTAAATGAATTGTTTGGGCAAGGATATATTCTTACAAATATTAAGAATCTATCTCAACCGGGTCAATTTGCATGTGAAGAAAAGGTTACTGTTATAGGACCAAAAAATAAAATGAATGTAACTATTTTAGGACCGGTTAGAAAAAATACTCAAGTTGAATTATCAATGACCGATGCAAGAATATTGGGAATTTCTGCTCCTGTCCGAGAATCGGGCGATATTGCCAATAGTGCATCAGTTACTATAAGTGGACCAAAGGGTTCAGTAGTCATTTCAGAGGGGGTAATAATTGCAAAAAGGCATATTCATTTAACCCCTAAAGAAGCAATAGAATTCTCAGTAAGTGATAAACAAATAGTTTTTGTTAGAGTTAATACAGGAGAGAGAACAATTGTTTTTGGCGATGTTGTTGTTAGAGTTAGTAGTGAGTTTTCAGCCGTAATGCATATAGATACTGATGAAGCAAATGCCGGCGGTATAAAAGGAATAGTTTATGGTGAAATAGTAGAAATATAATAGTAACGGTATAAAGTGAAAAAAATGAGGTGACGTGTTAAAATGCTTCCAATTTTGCATATTGTATCCCCATGTTATAATGAGCAAGAGGTTTTACCTGAAATTGGCAAAAGAATTTTTGCATTGCTTACAAATATGATTAATGAAGGTCAAATTGATGAAAACAGCAAAATAGTGTTAGTTGATGATGGTAGCAAAGATAATACATGGAACGAAATATCAAAATTATCCGAAAATAGCGATAAATTTATTGGTTTGAAATTATCACGAAATTGCGGACATCAAAATGCTTTATTAGCAGGACTAATGTATTCAAAAAATAAGGCTGATTGTGTAATATCAATTGATGCAGATTTGCAGGATGATATTAATGTAATTCCTGAGTTTGTCAAGAAATTTACTGAAGGCTGTGATGTTGTATATGGAGTTCGCAAAAAAAGAGATAAAGATACTCTGTTCAAAAGAGCAACAGCACAAGGCTTTTATAAATTTATGAATAAAATGGGAGTTAAAGTGGTTTATAATCATGCTGATTATAGACTAATGAGTAGGAGAGCATTAGAAGGGTTAGAGCAATATAAAGAGGTTAATTTATTTTTGCGAGGAATTGTTCCATTAATTGGTTATAAATCAGATTTCGTTTATTATGATAGAAACGAAAGGTTTGCAGGAGAATCAAAATACCCTCTTAAAAAAATGTTTGCACTTGCTTGGGATGGAATAACTTCATTTAGCACAAAACCCATTAGATTTGTTTGGTTATCGGGCATATTGATATTTTTAATTAGTATTCTTATTTCTATTTATGCTTTGATTAGTAAGTTTTTAGGGGTTTCAGTTAGTGGATGGACATCTATATTGATTTCAGTTTGGGCTTTAGGTGGTATTCAACTTTTTTCAATTGGGTTAATAGGGGAATACATAGGAAAAGTTTATAAGGAATCAAAAGCAAGACCAAAATATCATATTGAAGAAATAAGTGATCAAGACAAAAATGTTTAGATGATTTTGGAGGCAAATTTGAAAAAAATTGATATTTACACCGATGGTGCTTGTTCTGGTAATCCTGGGGCAGGTGGCTGGGCAGCTATTCTTGAATATAATGAAAATCAAAAAGAAATTAGTGGTGGTGAAATAAACACAACTAATAATCGTATGGAATTAACGGCAGTTATAAAAGCCCTGTCTATTTTAAAAGAGCCATGCGAAGTTTCAATTTATAGTGATAGTAAATATTTAATTGATTCAATTCAAAAGGGTTGGGTTGAAAAATGGAAAGCAAAAGATTGGAAAAGAGATGGAAATAAATTGGCATTAAATACCGACTTATGGGAAAAAATATTAAAACTATTAGAAAAACACAAAGTTGATTTTATTTGGGTAAAAGGACATAACCAAAATCCCAAAAATGAAAGATGCGACAAGTTGGCAGTTGAAGCATCAAAGAATATTTAGGAGAATTAGTTTGAAAGAAATAAGCAGCACATTGGGTCGTTGTCGGTAAAACCCCAACCGTTTGCATATTTAACATATGCGGCACGGCTGTTTTTTTACCTTCCGCCTACCACTGCACTACTTCTTTCCTCCAAACTTTGTGCCTCAATGAAAGGGGAATGGAACTTATAATGGACAAAATAATATATGTAGATAATGCAGCAACAACCGAACTTGATAGTGAAATATTTGAAAAAATGCTTCCATATATGACACAGAATTACGGTAATCCTTCCAGTATTCATAAAATGGGCAGAATTGCTAAGGAAGCTGTTGAAAATGCACGAATTAAGGTTGCAAAAGCAATAAATTGTCAACCTTCTGAGATATATTTTACAGGTGGCGGTAGCGAGGCCGATACATGGGCTATTTTTGGGTTAGCACAGGCGAGAAAGTCAAAAGGAAAGCATATTATAACTTTAGCTATTGAACATCACGCAGTATTGCATAGTGTTGAAGCATTAGCAAAAATAGGTTTTGAGGTTACTTATTTAAAAGTTGATAATAAAGGTTTAATTGACATTGAAGAATTAAAAAAGGCTATTAGACAAGATACTATTTTAATTACAATAATTTATGCAAATAATGAAATTGGAACCATTCAACCCATTGAGCAAATAGGTAAAATTGCAAAAGAAAAAGGAATAATTTTTCACACTGATGCCGTTCAGGCGATTGGCAATATTGAAGTTGATGTTAAAAAGCAAAATATTGATATGTTATCATTAGCCGCTCATAAGTTTTATGGTCCAAAGGGTGTTGGAGCATTATATATAAAAAAAGGAATAGCAATTCAAAACTTAATTTACGGTGGGGGACAGGAAAAGAAAAAAAGAGCAGGAACTGAAAATGTTGCCTCAATTGTGGGGTTAGGATTTGCAATTGAAAAAGCAGTTAGTAATTTAGAAAAAAATTCAATATTCGTAAAAGAATTAAGAGATAAATTAATTAATGGTGTTTTATCCGCAATTCCATTCACAAGATTAAACGGAGATTTAGAAAAAAGGCTACCCGGAAATGCTAATTTTTCATTAGAGTATATTGAAGGCGAAGCAATTCTATTAATGCTTGATTTAAAAGGTATTTGTGCATCATCTGGCTCTGCTTGCACATCAGGTTCTCTTGACCCATCGCATGTATTGTTAGCAATCGGTTTATCTCACGATGTTGCTCATGGGTCTTTAAGAATTACATTAGGGCACAACAATACGATACAAGAAATAGATTATATTTTAAATGAATTGCCATTAATTGCCCATAAATTAAGGAAAATGTCTCCGCTTTGGGAGAAAGTTGAAAATAAAGGAGAATAAAAAATATGTATACAGATAAAGTAATGGAGCATTTTATTAATCCTCGCAATGTTGGAGAAATTACTGATGCTAACGCAATTGGTGAGGTTGGAAATGCAAAGTGTGGCGATATTATGAAAATTTATATGAAAATAAATAATGATATAATTGAAGATATAAAGTTTAAAACCTTTGGATGTGGAGCCGCAGTAGCTACTTCATCTATGGCTACTGAATTAGTTAAAGGCAAATCAATTCAAGAAGCCCTTCAACTTACAAATAGTGCAGTAGTGGAAGCATTGGAAGGATTGCCACCAGCAAAAATACATTGTTCTGTGCTTGCTGAAGAAGCTGTAAAAGCTGCAATTGCTGATTATTACAAAAGGCAGGGAATTGACCCTGTTCCAATTGTAGGTTGCAGTGGATGTTGCGACAGTTGTGCCGGACATGCTGAATAACTAAAATATAATAAAAATGGGCTGGTAATAAAAAACCAGCCCATTATTCTATACTAAAATCTTTTTGCTTAAATTCTTGCTTTTCTAATTTTTTCATTGGTGGAATTCTTTTCAAGGGGTCATAAATAAAACGTCTACAATAATAAGAAGCAGTAACAACTCCTCGTTTTTTACAAATAACATATTTGTTGTTTTGCATTAAAACACCTTTTTCACAATAACAACACATTGGCTCAATATTTTTTGAAAAAATCATTTATCCACCAACTTATAACCTTATTTAATAAAATTATACATCAACAATTACAATTAATCAATAGCAGATAATTTATTATTAATCATATCCGCTACTTTATTTATATCCCCAGCACCCATTGTGATAATTAAATCTCCGTCTTTTGCTAATAATTTTATATGTTCAGCTATATCATTGAATTTTTCTATATATATTGAATTATTCATAAGTTCACAAATATTATTAGAGGAAATATTATAAATATCTTTTTCTCTCGCGGGATAAATCTTTGCTAAAATTACTTTATCAGCAAGAGAAAGGGCTTTAGCAAAATCTTTTAGCAAATGAAGAGTTCTTGTATAGGTGTGCGGTTGAAATATGCAAATAATTCTTTTATAATCCATATTTTTAGTGGCATTTAATGTTGCAATTATTTCAGATGGATGATGAGCATAATCATCAACAATAGTAATTCCATTAATTTTATATTTAAATTCAAATCGTCTTTTTGTGCCTTTAAATGCGAAAAGACCATTTTTCATACTCAAAATATCTATTCCTAATGTATGAGCAGTAGCAATAGCAGAAAGGGAATTTAAAACATTATGCATTCCGGGAACATTTAAACAAATATCAGTAAGAAAATTGCCGTTGTAAAATACTTTAAATGAAGCATTACCTCTATCATAATTAATGTCTTTGGCAGTAAAATTGGCATTTTCAAGCCCAAACGAAACAATTCTTTTATTAGTGCCTTCTATTGCTTTTAAAACATTTTTGTCATCTGAATTAGCGATTATTATGCCATTTTCTTTTGTATTATCACAATAAATTTTAAAAGAATTAATTATATCATCTAAATTCTTAAAAAAATCAAGATGGTCTGCATCTATATTTGAAACAACTGAAATAAATGGCTTAAAATTCAAAAAAGAATTTGAATACTCGCATGCCTCAAAAATTAAATATTGGCTTTTTCCAATTCTATAATTACCATTAATAGTAGCCAACTCTCCGCCAACCATAATTGTAGGGTCAATTTTAGCTTCTAAAGCAATATGAGAAATCATAGATGTTATTGTTGTTTTTCCATGAGTTCCACTAATTCCAATAGAAAATTTAAATAAATCAATTAAATAGCCAAGTAAAACAGCTCGTTCAATTATTGGTATTTTTTGTTTCATTGCTTTTAATAATTCAGGGTTATCAACCTTTACTGCCGTAGTATATACAACTAATTCTGAACCTTTGATGTTCTCGGCTCTATGACCTATGTAAAAGTTAACACCTTTACACTCTAAATCATCAGTAATATTGCTTTTGCATAAGTCGGAGCCACTAATATTGTATCCATTTTGTTTCATTACTAATGCCAAAGCACTCATACTAATTCCGCCAATTCCAACAAAATGAATATTTTTAATTGTTGTTAATTTTTGGGCAATATCAATTTTCATTTATTTACTCCTAATATTTAGATTATATATTATTATATTTCATTTTTTAAAAAAAATATACTGTTTTTTTAAAAAAAAGAGTAATTATAATAAATATTGAAATAATAATATTATATATGTGGACAAAAAAATAAAGCGAGGAAAATATTTGTTATGAAAATTACAAGCATTAAGATTAGAAAATTATTAATTGATGAAAAGTTAAAAGCCATAGTATCAGTTACTTTTGATGATGAATTTGCACTCCACGATATAAAAATAATTCAAAATTTGGATAAGTTATTTGTAGCAATGCCAAGTAGAAAAACAGTTGAAGGTAAGTTTGTTGATATAGCTCACCCAATAACATCCGAATTTAGAAACGAGCTTCAAACTGCAATAATTAATGAGTATAATATTGCTTTAACTCAAAATGGTAATCAATAAATATAATTAATCAGAATTAATAAAAAAAGG
Source organism: uncultured Oscillospiraceae bacterium (assembly GCA_964520885.1). Taxonomy (GTDB): domain Bacteria; phylum Bacillota; class Clostridia; order Oscillospirales; family SIG519; genus CAZFQD01. Next base: position 34,864 of record CAZFQD010000006.1, read on the forward strand.
TTGTGTTAAATACACGCCTTTTTTGCATTATTTTATAACCTTTAGAATATTATTGTGATAAGTTCTATTAATGAAAGGAGACAAAATAATGATTAGAATATTAAATTTTATTATAGATGAAAAAACAAATATATTTAATAAATTATTATATCGAATTTTTCCTAAAATTTTAAAAAGAATTATAATAGAAGTTTTAGAAATAGATATAATAATTTATGATATATACATACCTAAAAATCAAATAAAAGGAGAAGAAAAGGTAATTAAAAAACTAATACGGGAATTAATTAAGGATGAAAGTTATGAATTTATTTGTGAAAAAGGAAAATACTATGATATATTATTTAATTATGGGTTTAAAACAAGCAATTTAAAGGAATATTTACTTGAAAAAGTTAGCATAGCAGTAAGAGTTATCGTTAAAGCTTCGCAATTATCTCCCGATAAAGTAAATATTGCAATTGTTGATAATGAATTTAATAACAACACATTAAGAATAATTAAAAATCTAATATATTCATCAAAAAATATTAGTCTAATTTCAAAATGCTTTAAGAATTATAGACAAGCAATTAATGATATATATAATGAATTTGGAAGTGCAATTATTATTACAGATAGTTATGAGCCTATTAATAGAGCAAATATAATATTAATTATCAATAGTGAAGATTTGATTATTGAACATATTAAAAATGAAAATGCAATTGTTATTTGTTTAGATGAAAAAATAAAAGAAAACGAAAAAATTAAAACTGAATTAATAACATCTTACTGTTTTGCTTTATCAAAGGAATTAATTAAAATTATCCCAAATAATATTTCAAAGAGTGAAGTTGCTTCAACAATCTATTTTGAAGATAATAACAATAAGAAATATGAGAAAATAAACCAATTTTATAGCTTTAATAAGCAAATTTCTATAAAAGAAATAAAAGATAAAT
>CAZFQD010000007.1:0-34924 GCA_964520885.1 uncultured Oscillospiraceae bacterium
CCAAGCCTGTAGCGGACTTTCACCGCCAAACTACCGAATATGTCGGGCACACTAAAAAAACAATCGGGCATATAAGCCCAATTGTTTATTATTTTTTTTTGAGATTCTTCGCAAGCTCAGAATGACCACTTAGTAGTTATATTATAGTTATTAGTTGTTAATATGAAAATTAAATTTCATTAATAATATATTTTCAAGTTATTTAACCACAAAATTAAGCAGTTTATCCTTTACATAAATTACTTTTAAAATAGCCTTTCCTGTTAATTGAGAGGATATTTTTTCGTCCGATTTTGCAATTTCTAAAACCTTTTGTTGCTCAAAACCTGTTTCAATACTAATAACTGCTTTTAACTTGCCATTAATTTGAACAGGAATTTCTATAGCTTTATCTATTGTTTTTTCTAAATCGTATTTTAGCCATTTTTGTTCAGTTATCATACCGCCATATTTTTTACTTTGCCATAATTCCTCAGTTATGTGTGGTGCAAATGGATTTGTTAATATCAAAAGTGCTTTATATTCTCCCTTAGTAATGCTACCTACATCATAAATATCGTTTAATAAAGACATTAAAGTGGCAATTGCAGTATTAAATTTAAGGTTTTCTATATCTTCCGAAACTTTTTTTATGGTCTTATGAAAATTGCTTTCCAATTCTTTGCTATAACTATCGCCATCCTTAACCATATCGGCTAAAGTCCAAAGCCTATCCAAAAATCTTTTGCAACCTCTTATGCTTGAAGAAGACCATGGTGCCGCCTTTTCAAAGTCGCCAATAAACATTTCATAAAGGCGTAAAGTATCAGCACCATATTCATTAATAATATCATCAGGGTTTACTACATTACCCCTTGATTTGGACATTTTTTCGCCATTTTCTCCTAATATCATACCATGTGAGGTGCGTTTTATATAAGGCTCAGGTGTTGGCACTATATTAATATCAAATAAAAATTTATGCCAAAATCTTGAATATAATAAATGTAGCGTTGTATGCTCCATTCCACCGTTATACCAATCAACTGGTAGCCAATAATTTAAGGCTTCTTTTGAAGCAAGTTCATTCATATTGGTAGTGTCTATATATCTTAAGAAATACCAAGATGAACCTGCCCATTGAGGCATTGTGTCAGTTTCTCTTTTTGCACTGCCTTTGCATTTTGGGCAAGTAGTATTTACCCAATCTGTAATTTTGGCTAATGGACTTTCGCCATTCTCGGTTGGCTCAAAATCATCAATTTCAGGTAATTTTAGAGGCAATTCGCTTTGTTCAATTGGCACCCATCCGCATTTTTCACAGTAAACTAATGGAATTGGCTCGCCCCAATATCTTTGCCTTGAAAAAACCCAATCTCTTAATTTAAAGTTCACTTTTGGTTTTCCAATTCCCTTTTGCTCTAACCATTTTGTTATTTTTTCTTTTGCTTGCTTAACTGGTAAATCGTTAATAAAATCCGAATTGATTAATATTCCGTTTTCTATGTCAGTAAAGGCTTCGTTTTCAATATTACCGCCTGCAACTATCTCAACCAATGGCAAATTAAATGTTTTGGCAAATTCATAGTCCCTCGTATCGTGGGCAGGAACAGCCATAATAGCACCTGTTCCATAACTCATAAGAACATAATCGGAAACAAAAATTGGAATTTCCTTGTCATTTACAGGGTTAATAGCCTTAACACCTAAAATTTTCACTCCTGTTTTTTCTTTAATAACTTCTGTTCGCTCAAAATCGCTTTTTTTAGATGCATTCTCCCTATATTTAACAAGTTCATTATAATTCTCTATATTATTTGCCCATTTATCTATATATGGATGCTCAGGGGAAATTACCATATATGTAGCACCAAAAAGAGTATCTGGTCTTGTTGTAAATACTCTTAAAACATCTCCTTTAGTTGTGTTAAAATCAACCTCAGCACCGGTAGAGCGACCAATCCAATTTTTTTGCTGAATTTTTACTCTTTCAATATAGTCAACTGTATCAAGGTCATCTATTAATCTTTGTGCATATTCGGTTATTTTAAGCATCCATTGAGATTTAACTCTTCTCACTACCTCACTGCCACATCTTTCACAACCACCGTTTACAACTTCTTCGTTAGCCAAACCGCATTTGCATGAAATACACCAATTAATAGCCATTTCCTTTTTATATGCTAACCCATTTTCAAATAACTTAATAAATATCCATTGTGTCCATTTATAATAATTAGAGTCGGTTGTGTCTATTTCTCTTGACCAGTCAAAAGATAAACCCAATGACATTAACTGCTCTTTAAAACGATTTATATTATTTTTTGTAACAACTTTTGGATGTATTTTATTTTTAATTGCAAAATTTTCAGTAGGCAAGCCGAATGCGTCCCATCCCATTGGATAAAGCACATTAAATCCTTCAAGCCTTTTTTTTCTTGAAATAATATCTAATGCAGTATAGGAGCGAGGATGTCCCACATGAAGCCCTTGTCCTGATGGATAAGGAAATTCCACTAACGCATAAAACTTAGGCAATGAATAATCATTCTTTGCATGAAAAACTCCTTTTTGCTCCCATATTTCCTGCCACTTTTTTTCTATATTTTTAAAATCGTATTGCATTGTATTCTATCCTTTCTAACCAAATACACATATTATAATATGTAATAAAACGGGCGACCACGAAGGGTAGCCCCTACTATTTACTTAATAACTTACTTATATCTATACTTTCACCATCAGCCCATAGCCTCTCCAATGAATAAAATTCCCTCATATCCTTATGAAAAATATGAATTATTACCGATATATAATCAAGCAGAACCCAATTTCCAGCACTATATCCCTCTCTATGGTTAACCTTAACTCCTGCTTGCTCTAATATAACCTCAACTTCGTCTGCAAGCGATTTTATTTGTGTTGAAGATGTTCCATTGCAAATAACAAAATATTCTGTTAATGATGTTAACTCCTCAACCTTAATAACTTTAATATCAATAGCTTTTTTACTATCAAGTGTTTTTACTATTACCTTAATCATTTCTAAATTGTTCATTTTTTTATCACTTATCCTTTTCTTTATTTCTCAAAATTAACAAATGTTCATTTAATGCTTCTAATGATTTTGTATGTATCAATCGTTCTTTTAAAGCAACTTCACAAACCGCAATAATTGATGCTTTTACCATAGCTTTATCTAAATCTGAATAAGCTAATTCTCTTAGTTTATTTACACCTTCAAAATCCCTGCTCGGCTCTACAAAATCTGCTAAATATATTATTTTTTCAAGCAAAGACATTCCTTTTCTTGCAGTGGTATGATTTCTTATTGCGTTTAATATGTCCTCATCTTCTATTTTTAATCGAGTTTTAACAAAAAAAGCACCTGTTATAGGATGAATTATTTTTGGTTCTTGTATTTCTACATTATCAAGTATTATACCAAATTCTTCACATAATTGCAATTGAATATCAGCCGAAAGTTCCTTAGTTATATCGTGTAAAATTGAGGCAACTCTTGCCTTTTGCTCATCTATATTATATATTTTTGCCAATTCAACAGCGATTTTTTCAACTTCTAAACAATGTTTATATCTTTTCTTGCTCATATGCTCCTTTGCATATTTTCTAATCTCTTCAATATCGTAGTTCATAATTCTATATATACAGTCCCTTCTCTTTTATATATTCCATTACTTTTTCGGGAATTTCATAATTAATATCTATTTTGTTATTTATTTCATCTCTCAATTCAGTTGATGACAATTCAATTGGTGTAATGTTCAATACCTTTACATCCGTACTATATTTCAAATCTATAAAATCTTTTTGTGCTTTAATACTATTGAAATCATTGTTACCCCTTGATAATACTACAATTGAGCACAAACTACATATTTCCATCGGCTTATACCATAAATCAAATGTCATAAACATATCCGAGCCAATTAATAAATACAACTTTGCATTTGTGTATTGTTCTTTTAAATATGTTAAAGTGTCATAAGTGTAACTAATTCCTTGTTTTTTTATCTCAAAATCCAAAACCTCATAATTTGGAAAGGCAAGTTTTGTCATATTAAGCCTATCTTGACTGTTAACATTCCCTTTAACACTTTTATGTGGCGAAATACCAGAAGGAATAATAAATATTTTATCAAGACAAAAAAACTTATTAAATTGTTCCACCGCATTTATGTGTCCAATATGAGGAGGATTAAATGTGCCGCCAAAAATTCCTATTTTTTTCATAATCATTACCTATCTACATTTTTATAGTAATCCATTATTTTTGAGATTCTTCGCTTTGGCTCAGAATGACATACTTTAATTTCTCTCTCCTAATTAATAACTATATATATATTTTCTTATTCTCTTTATTCTCTCTATAAAGAACAAATCTTGTGCCTATTACCTGCACAACCTCAGACTTTGTTGCTTTTGCTATTTGTTCTGCAACCTCTTTAACACTCAAAGGTGAGGTTTCTAAATTTCTTAGTTTTATTATTTCTCGTGCGTTTAAAGCACCATCTACTTGAATTATTAAGTTATCATTAATTCCACCTTTACCTACCTGTAAAATAGTATCCTCTTTATTTGCTCTTGCCCTTAATGTTGCTCTTTGTTTTGATGTTAGCATTTTATTTTATTCCTCCTAATTACTAATATTAAATAATCTTATCATATCCTTACTTGTTTCATAAACTCTTTCTGCTATAAATTGAGTAAATTCTTTATCATTTTTATGTGCCAATTCCAAATATTTAATATATTCATTCCTGCAAATTGGTGGAATTATTGCTAATTCATAGCCCTTTTGAAGCAAGGCTAAATTCATTAATAATCTCGCAGTTCTGCCATTTCCATCAATAAAAGGATGAATAAAAATCATTTTTTTATGAACCAAAGCAGAAAATACTACGGGATGATAATTTTCTCTTTCGTTTTGACACCAAAATTCAAATTCTTTTATTTCCTTTTCAATTAACTTATAATCTACAACTGAATAGTTTGAACCAGTTATTATAACATTTTCTTTTCTGTATTTTCCTGCGTTAGTATTATCAATTTTATTATAAAATAAGTAATGAAGTTTCTTAATAATTTCTTCATTTATATTTATTGAATTTATAATGCTAAACATAAAATCATAAGCATTTGCATGACCTATCGTTTCATAAAAATCTTTAATAGGTTTTCCACTAATGGTTAAACCATCTTCTAAAATTACTTTTGTTTCACTAAGGGTAATAGAATTACCCTCCAAAGCATTGCTTGAATAGGTTAAACCCACTCTGTAATAATCTTTAATTTGTTTAAGATTAAAATCATTTAGAGGTCTTTCTTTTAAAAGTAATTCTTTATTAATATCAATCTTTTTTAGTAATTGTTCCAACATTTAATTCACCCTTTAAAAATCATTTATGAACTCTTTAAATTTATTTAGTGCTTTTGCTCTGTGTGATATTTTATTTTTAATTTCACTATCTAATTGTGCAAATGTTTTATCATATTGCTTAACATAAAATATTGGGTCATACCCAAATCCACCCTCACCACAAGATTTATAAAGAATTTCACCAAAACATTCACCATTAAAAGTATAACTTTTACCATTTGGTAAGCAAAATGCAATTACACAAACAAATTTTGCTTCCCTTTTATCCTTTGGAACATCTTTCATATTAAGTAAAAGTTTTTCTGTTTTTTGTTGGTCGGATGCACCATCACCTGCATAACGGGCAGAACAAATTCCCGGTTGTCCGTTTAATGCTGTTACCATAAGTCCGCTATCATCTGCAATTGTTGGCTGTCCTAATGCTTTACATATTGTTTTTGCCTTTAATAAAGCATTTTCCTCAAACGATTTTCCTGTTTCTTCTACTTCAATGTCAAACCCTGCATCTTTTTGAGAGATTATTTCAATATCTAAAGAACTTAATATTTCAGATAGTTCTTTTAACTTTTTTTTATTATTTGATGCAATAATAATTTGTTTCATATATTTCCCTTTTTTTATTATTTAATATCTAATGCTTTTTTTTGTTCTTTTATTAGTCTTGTAATGCCAATTTTTGCACTTGATAGCATACTTCTTAATTGTTTATCATCAAATGTATTTTGTTCTGCTGTGCCCTGCAATTCAATAAATTTGCCATTTTCAGTCATTACTACATTCATATCAACATCTGCTTTACTATCTTCTTCATAGCATAAATCAAGCAAAGTTTCACCGTTTTTCATTCCAACACTAATAGCACATACAAATTCCTTAATAGGCATTTTATTAATTTCTTTTTTTTCTAATAAACCTTTACATGCTAAATATAAAGCAATAAATCCTCCTGTTATTGCGGCAGTTCTTGTTCCACCGTCTGCTTCAATAACATCACAATCAATTACAATGCTTCTTTCACCCAATAAATATAAATCACATACCCCTCGTAAGGCTCTGCCAATTAACCTTTGAATTTCTGCACTTCTTGGAGATAGCCTTAGTTTTGCTATATCTCTTGTGTTTCTTTCATTTGTTGCTCTTGGGAGCATAGAGTATTCAGCAGTAACCCAACCTTTACCCTTGCCAATTAAAAAAGGCGGAACACTTTTTTCAACTGTTGCATTGCATAAAACTTTTGTGTTTCCCATCTCAATTAAAACACTGCCCTCTGCGTGTTTTGTGTAGCCTTTTGTTATTTTTGTTTTTCTAAGTTGATTTTGCTTTCTTCCGTCAATTCGTTCCAAATTTTTTTCTCCATTCTCAATTTTCAATTAATGCTCTTGCATAATCTTTTGAATTAAATGGTTGCAAATCATCCATCTTTTCGCCTACGCCAATATATTTTACCGGAACTCCTAATTCATTCTTAATTGAAATTACCATCCCGCCCCTTGCTGTGCCATCTAATTTTGTTAAAACTATTCCTGTAATCTTTGCACAGGTCTTAAATTCTCTTGCTTGATTTAAAGCATTTTGTCCTGTTGTAGCATCTAAAACAAGCAAAACTTCTTTATCACTATTTGGCAATTCTCTATCAATTATCCTATTAATTTTTGAAAGTTCATCCATTAAATGCTTTTTATTGTGCAACCTTCCGGCAGTATCACATATTATAACATCAACAAATCGGGCTTTGCCAGCACTAATAGTGTCAAATATAACTGCCGCAGGGTCACTTCCTTCTTTATGCTTTATAATGTCAACTCCAACCCTATAAGCCCAAATTTCAAGTTGTTCTATTGCTGCGGCTCTAAATGTATCTGCTGCACCTAATATAACCTTTTTGCCTTGTTTTTTATAAATGTTTGCTAATTTTGCAATTGTAGTAGTCTTACCTACTCCATTTACTCCAATAACAAGAATAATTGCAGGTTTAAAATTAATTTTTATACCAATATTTTCATCATACATCAAATCATCAATAATCCGTGTTAATTCCTCTTTTAACTTTTCTATATCATCAATTTTTTTGCCTTTTGCTGTATCTCTCAAATTATCAATGATATCGGCTGAGGTTTGTGGCCCAACATCTCCCATAATTAAAATTTCCTCAAGTTGCTCTAAAAATTCTTCATCAACCTTGCGAAAATTTTTAAATAAATCATTAAGTGAGGAAGACATTCCTGCTCCTCTTGTCTTAGTAAGTCCTTCTTTTATTTTATCAAAAAAACTCATAAATAATTCCTCTAATCAAATTTTCATATGTTTTTCAATTTCATTTACATTAATTGCAAGCATTTTTGAAACACCTTTTTCCTGCATTGTAACTCCATAAAGCATATCAGCTTCTTCCATAGTTCCTCGCCTATGAGTAATGGCAATAAATTGTGTGCTATTTGTTAGTTTTCTTAAATACTCTGCAAATCTCACAACATTAACCTCATCAAGAGTGGCTTCAATTTCATCTAAAACGCAAAATGGAGTTGGTCTAACTTTTAATATAGCAAAATAAAGAGCAATTGCAACAAAAGCTTGTTCTCCACCTGATAAAGCTGATAAATGCTTAATTATTTTACCGGGAGGGGCAACAATAATTTCAATTCCAGAACTTAAAACATCTGAAGGGTCATTTAGCACTAATTGTGCTGTTCCACCGTTAAAAAGTTCTTTGAAGGTTGTGCTAAAATGAGAGTTTATAACTTTAAATTGATTGCTAAAAATTCCTCTCATTTGTTCAGTTAAATCAAATATTATTTTTTCTAAATCGCTTTTTGCATTAATTAAATCTGTTACTTGAACTGTTAAAAACTCATAACGGTCCTTAACCAATTTATATTCCTCAATAGCAGATACATTAACATCTCCCAAAGCCTTAATAGATGATTTAATTTCATTTATTCGTTTATTTGCATTAGTTTTACTTTCAATTTGGTTTCTTAGCTTTTCAGCCTCGCTTAATGTAAGTTCATATTCATCCCAAAGCCTTGAAATAAAACCATCATATTCTATTTGAATATTCGCTTTTTTACCCTCTAAGCGTTCACTAACAGCAACTAATTTGTTTTTTAATTCAGAAGCCGACTTTTCACTTTGGCGAAGTTGCGTGATTTGCTTTTCGGCTTCAATTCTTAGCAAAGATATTTGAGCAATATTTTCTTGTTTTTCTACTAAACTATTTCTTAATAATTCAACTTCACTTAATAATAAATTAATTTGCTCATTAATTTGAACTTTATTAACTAATATTTCATTTATTTCTTGTTCTTTTCTTTCAAAAGATAAATTTTGTTCATTTTTTTGAGTATTTAGCTCGTCTATAACCGATAAAGCCGCTTCAATATCTTTTTTAACTGCAATAATCTCCATTTTCTTTTCAGAAATAGCTAAACTTAGTTTTTCTCTATCCTCAGTAACGGTTGCTTGACTTGTTGATAACTCAAAAAGATTATCCTCAGCATCCTTTTCCTCTTGTTCAAAAACTAAAATTTCTTCTCTTGATTTTTTTAACTCTTGATTCCAATCTTTTACTTGAGTTAATTGCATTGCCTTTTCTTTATCAATATCATCAATTGATGCCTTTAAATTAGTTATTAAAAGTTCATAATGCGTTAGGCTTGTTCTATCTTTAATTAGTTCTTGCTCAATAACTCTCAGTTCCGCATTAGCACCATCAATATAGGCTAATAAACTTGCTAAATCAATTTCATTTGCTTTTAGTTCGTTTTCTATTATTTCAAGTTGATTTTTGATTTTAACTAATTCAATATTTAATCGCGAAATTTCATTTGCTCTTGTTAAAACCCCAACATTTTTTACATTTGAACCACCTGTCATTGCACCACCGGCATTAATTATTTGTCCATCAAGTGTAACAATTCTATAACGATAATTTATTTTTTTAGCAAGTGCTATTGCATTATCAATCATTTCAACAACAATTGTTCTTCCTAATAGTGATTTAATAACTTCATTAAACTTTGCATCATATTCAATTAAATCACAAGCTAATCCTATAAAGCCACTATTATTTGATATATCACTATCGTTAATGCCAACACCTTTTATACTTGATAATGGTAAAAAAGTTGCTCTACCTGCATTTGAAGCCTTTAAAAAGTTAATGGCAGTCTTAGCATTTTCTTCATTTGTCGTTACAATGTTTTGAATAGCATTTCCCAAAGCAGTTTCTATTGCCAATGAATATTCATCTTTAACCTTTATAATTGAAGAAACAGGTCCTAAAATGCCCTTTAAGCCACCTCGCATTGATTCATCCATAACAGCCTTTATACTGCCAAAAAAACCTTCATAATGCTTTTCCATATCAGAAAGCAAATTTATTCTATTGCTTTTCTCATTGTATTTTGAGTTAAGTTCATCTTTTTTTTGTTTTATTTTATTTGTTTTGCTTTCTTTTGTCGCAAGTTTTAAATTGTAGCCTGAAATAATATTATTAATTGAGGCTTGTTTTTCATCTTGTTCTTTTATTCTGTTTTCACACTGTTCTTTTTCTAATATTGATTTATTATAGTTTTCTTGCCTTTGTGCTAAAGATTCATCTATTTCTTTTACTCTTAAAGATGAGCCTTCAATATTTGAAATAAGATAACTTTCTCTAATTTTTAAGTCGGTAATTAAACTCGTCTTTGAAGAAATATCGTTTCTTAGTTGTTCAATTTGAGAATTTACATCCAAAGCTGATTTATTAACAATCTCATTATGCATTAATATTTCATTTAACTGAGTTTCTAAATCATCAACAGATTTTGATAATAAAACTATAGCCGTATTTTTTGTAGATATCTGCAAATCAATATCATTAGCTCTATTACTATCATTACTTAACTCATCTTTTAATCTCAAAACTTTATCTTCATTATGTACCAAATCATTTTTTAAAACAGCAGTTAAAGCCTCTTTTGATGAGGCTTGCTCTTCTATAGTTTTCATTTCATTTCTAATATTATCTATTTCTGAAGAATGATTTTTAGTTGCCTCAAAACTTTTATCAATATCATTTTCTGTTTTTGCTAAAGCTCTATCTGCCTCTTCTAAATTTAACTTTGCATACTCGCAATCTTGCTCTAATTTTATTATTCCATCTTTAATTTTATCAATACCGTCAAGCCAAACATTAATTTCCAAATTCTTTTTTTCTTCTCTTAAATCTAAAAAATTTCTTGCCTTATCAGACTGTTCCTTTAAAGGTCCAATTCTCTCTTCTAATTCAGCCACAATATCTCTTAATCTACATAAATTATCCCCAGTTGTTAATAGTCTTCTCTCCGCTTCAACCTTACGATATCTATATTTTGAAATGCCAACTGCTTCCTCAAATATTTGTCTTCTTTCCTCACTTTTGACCGACAAAATTTCAGCTATTCTACCTTGACCAATAATTGAATAACCATCTCTACCCAATCCAGTATCCATAAACATTTCATTTATATCTTTTAATCTAACTGGAGAATTGTTTATGAAATATTCGCTTTCACCCGAACGGTAATATTTTCTAGTAACTGTAACATCACTATACTCAGATTTTAACCCTCCGTCTGAATTATCAATAGTTAATGAAACCTCAGCAAAACCTAAAGGTTTTCTATCTGAAGTTCCATCAAAAACAACATCTTCCATTTTAAATCCGCGAAGTGTTTTTGTTGATTGTTCACCCATAACCCAACGAACAGCATCGGCAATGTTGCTTTTACCGCTACCATTAGGTCCAACAATGGCAGTAATACCATCATTAAAATTAATATTTATTTTATCGGGAAATGATTTAAACCCTTGAATTTCGAGTTCTTTTAAAAGCAAGTCTTACACTCCATTCGTTCGCATTTTATGAAAATGTTTAATTATTCAATTATTTCATTTAACTTATTATCTTCAATAGTATAATATAAAGGTATAATATTAATATTCGGATACATAATTGATAATCTTCTAGATTCACTTAAAACAAACTGTGCTTCATTTTCTATTTCAAAAATGGGAGCATACTTTAAAAAATGTTCTAAAGCATTATTCTTATCCCACCCAGCATTTTCAACTAAGCCATTAACAAATTGTTCTTTTTTTGATATCAAATTAACCATACCACATTCATTATGAGCAATTAAAGCTATATATTTAATATTTCCAACAGCAATACAATATGAAAGTTTAAATTCACTATTTCTTATATTTGCTCCACCTGTTCTTAAAATATAAGCAAAATTTTCAGGTAATCTTAACTGTTTTCTATTATCCATACACATTCCCACTAAAATTTGAGCATTATCATATTTAATAAACTCTTTTTTGAAGTTTTGATATTTTATTAAAGTTTCTATTGGAGTATTAATAAACTTAATGTTAATATCTTCTTCACAAAGTATTTTTTTTATTTTCATATTTATAATCTTCTCTTTCATTATTGTTAAAATATTTTTATAATTCTCTATTCAATTAATTCAAACTAAATATTCCCCTTAATATTTAATTATAATATTAAATACAAATAATGTCTATACATATTTACACTATTTTTTGTTTTTTCATAAAAAAGCAGGTAAATATTTAAATAATACTTACCTGTTTAAAGATATATTTATTTGCTATTGTTAAGTGCTTCTATAAATTGCTTAGCTAAGATTGGGTCAAAATGCTTACCACTACATTCTCGGATTTCTACAAAGGCTTCCTTGTGAGTTAATTTTTCTTTATAAGGTCTATTATTTGTCATAGCATCGAAACTATCAACTAAGGTTAAAATTCTTGCCAAATAGTTTATTTCTTCACCTTTAACCCCGTTCGGGTAACCACTTCCATCATATTTTTCATGGTGTTGTAATACAATATCAACTACATCTTCTAAACCCTCAATAGAACGAATAATATTTGCACTATCAATTGGATGCTTTTTAAGTTCTTCCCACTCTTCAGAACTTAACTTTTTATCTGAGATTAATATTTCCTTGGAAATATTAATCTTACCAATATCATGTAAATATGCCCCATACAATAAGTTCTTTTTTTGTTCATCACCCAGTCTAAGATACTTAGCAAATATCTCACAAAAATAAACAACCCTTTCGGTATGATTATATGTATATCTATCTCGCGAGTTGATTAAAGTAATTAAAGTTTTCATTGATTTAACGCTTTGGTCAGCAGTATCCTTAGAATTCTCAAGATGAATAAATTTATCAAATAATGAAACATAGGTTTCAACTCTGTTTTTTCTAAAATATTTTGCTCTATAAAGAGCCGCATCTGCTCTATTGATTACATTAATATTGCTGTCTTTTTCATCATAAAGCATTGAAATTCCAATGGAAACAGTTACTTTTCTATTTGGCATATGCTCTCTACCATAAAATTCATAATTGGCAATAAGTTTTCTTAAATTATCGGATAATATTACAGCTTCATTTTGCGACATATTTGGAAGTATGACTGAAAATTCTTCTCCACCATATCTACACACAATTTGCTCTTTACTTACATTATCTCTAATAATATTTGCAATTATTTTTAAAACTTCGTCACCCTGCTGATGACCATATAAATCATTATAATTTTTAAAATAATCAATATCAACCATAAGCAATGAAATTGGGCATTTTTTTTCAATGCTTTCCTCGCATTTTAGTTTAAACACCTCTTGAAAATATCGGTGATTAAATACTTCAGTTAATCCATCAAGATTTGCATACTCTTTAAGGTCAGCAATATGCTGTTTTTCAATTTTTACATAATATCCCATTATCCAAGCTACAACTATAAACATAGCCGAAAGAGCTAAATCTGTTTGAAAATATTGATTAACATCAACTCCTTTATAAAAGAATAAATCTATTCCTATTATCGTAAAAGACGATGCAACTGCAATAGACACACCAACCTTTATACCAAATTCAATAGAATAAGAAACTATCATAAAAATAAATAAAAATTTATAATAACTTTGATAACTTCCACTTAAAAATATAGAAAAAACACAAACAGAATAAAAAACCAATATTTCTATAAATAATATTAGTTTTAATTTTTTTCTATTATAATCCATTATTAACCACAAAAATGTTAAGGCAACCAAAATAATAAGCATTGTAATAAATGCTCTACTGTTAACTCCGTAAAATGTTGTAGTTGTTTGACCACTAAAGATTTTCTTAAATAAAGGGGTTGCACAAAAAAACAGAGCAAGGATTTTCAAGGAGAAAAACATTGTTCGATATTGATTTTGTTTTACTTCATCAAATTCCTTCAAGCACTTCACTATCCCAAAAAAATTTTTTTTTGTCTTTTTAATTTTTGTCTTGAAATCTATATAAATTATTTTTATTTTTGAATTTAGAGAACCTATAAATTAATATAGGTTCTCTATAGCTACATTACATATCGCTTAAGCACTTTGGCTCCTCAGGTTGATAAACAAACCAAAGGCAAGCTGAGGTTGCAACCACTGTTGCAAAAAATGTAGCAATTACAGAAATAACAGCAAATAAAACATTTTTATTCATTAAAATATCCTCCTTCCCAAAATACTGTATTAAAACCAATTCTAACGAATTAGTGTTAAGCAAATTAAATTTACCTGAACTTTGAATCAATGGTTCCAACAATTATATGCCCTGTTTTTGTTAAAGTAAAAGCTTGCCAAAGTGTTGCAAAGCATAGGCAAATAGAAATATCAATAATAACATTTGATTTTGAAAAACAAACTAATATTTCTGCTATAATAAAGTAAATAAATAAGGTTAAAAATGTATTTCTTCTAAGTTTAAAAATCTTTTCTTTTTTTGTTATAGGCTTATTAGGTGAATCTACTGGGACTAATTGGTAAGCAACTATAAAACAAAAAGCAAATATAAGAAATATTAATGGAAACAGTATGTATATATTTACTTTAAATGAAATAGGAATTAAATATGTAGCAATAAATGCCATAAATGAAATAGAAATAATACTTATTATCAAACAGCCCAACATTGTTTGGCTATGTGCTCCTCCGGTGGATTTCCTAAGTAATCCAACTGCTAAAAATATAACCATACTTTCAACCCAAAAGCCTGCAAAAAAACCAATAATTGATGAAACAATAAAAATACTTACTATTTGAAAAATTGCTATTAACCCATATTCTATAACAGCTTTTTTATCTTGGTCATAATTTAACTTAGTTGCAATAATTACAGCAATACTATGAGCTAATTTCTCCATTATTGTTCTCCTTGTTATCTGGCTTAGTATTTAATTTATAAATAAAAAGTACTGCAAACAAAAATAAAATATTTGCTGGTATTCCTGCTATTGACCAATTAAGTTCATTTTTTGAAAACTCCGTAATATTTTCAAATCCAATTACTAAGCCTAAGAATACTCCATTTAATATCTCTGTTAATAATATAATAACGCCAACAATTAGAACTGATAAAACTGTTTTGTAAATTGGTGTTTTAAGTAATGTAATTCCTAAAATAATTAATACTATTAAAATAAACAAGGTATGAACTCCAAATTCAATTGGCAATAATCTTATAATAATTGCAGATGCAAAAAATATAATAGTTACCAATGAAAACAACTTTATCTCAATTTTTTTCTTGCAAATAGCACAAACTGCCAAAACACATATGATACTTTGCAAAAGATATACCATAATATACTTTGCTAAAATAATTTGTAAAATTTCCATTTAACTTCCTCCATCATTAATTTTTTTTATCCATAAAAGCTTTTTTTATACTTATAGCTTTAATAGTGAAATAAACTATAACAAAAATAAAAGAATGAATTAATACATCGCCAATACTCAAAATACTAAAGCCAACATCAATATAATCTGTTAAATAAACTAATTTAGTATTTTCGTTTACTAATATATGTAGTGCATCGCTACCTTTTTCAATAGCACCCACTTTATAGTAACCGGTTAACTTAGATAGAGTTGGATAAATTGGCATCTTACCATCATTAAAAAATATAACAATTTTATTTAGTATGGTTCCGAGAAAAACCAAACCAGAACCAGCAATAGCGGGAACATAAAGCTTATACAATAATATCGGGAGAATTAAGACATACATATATGCACTTTTAATATAACCAGCATACTGCAAAAAATAATAATTGCCCATAAAAGTATTAACTTGAAAGAAAATATATGTCGCCTCAACTAAAAACAAGGGGTATAGAGAAAAAGTTTTAAATGCAAGGAGTAATTTATAACCTTTAATTTTTGCTAAAATAAAAGCAAATAATATTGAAATAATCATATTTTCTCCACAAAAAAAAATTAATGCTAAAAAATATTAATATTTATTTTTTGTTATTATAACATTATAATTAATATAAAGCAATAGTTTTTTGAAAAATTTGTCAACTTCATCAATTTCATTATAAATAGTTTTAATGCTTTTAGCAACTTTTATGATAAATTATCGTTTTCTCTTACAATGTCAAGCAGTGTAGCCCTTTTATTTAATTTTGGGTTTATCAAAACTAAGTTAAAAAGCTCGTTTATTTTGCTTCCGATTTGTTTTCCTTCAAAGCCCAAACCAATTAAATCATCACCGTTTACGGCTAATTGTCGTTTGCTAATACAATCTTCATTTTTAATAATCTTATCAATTATTTGCATTTTAATTATATAATCCTCATTAAACAACACTTTTTTTGCATATAATGAAACCTTCACAGCATCTATTCCATAAAATGCTAATGCTTTTCTAATTTCAATTTCATTTGAAAGTTCATCTTTCATAGCTTTCAAAAAATTATTTAACTTTTTTAATACTTTTTTTTCGTATTTTAGTGCATTTAGAGAGTTTCTTATTTCAACCTCATCATTTTCATAAATATAATACTGTAAAGTTAAGAGCCTTGACAGTTTATTTGGAATAGCATTTAAATTTGGAAAATTTGTTGTTTTAATTAAAAAAAAGCGACTTAGAATGCCAAGTTCAACTAATTCTTTAATAATATTAGGGTTAGTGCTTGATAATATTAAATCAAGTTCTATCTTTATTCTCTCTGTGCTAATATTTTTCAATAAGAATGCACACTCACAAGCAGCTTTCTTAGTTTTTTGTTCAATTTCAAAACCTAATTTTGCACTTAATCTAAATGCTCGCAAAATTCTAAGTGCATCCTCTGAAAATCGCTCTTTTGCATTTCCAACAGTTCTAATAACCTTGTTATCTATATCTGAAATTCCTCTAAAATAATCAATTAATCCACTTCTCTCGCTATAGGCTAAAGCATTAATTGTAAAATCTCTTCTTTTTAAGTCTTCCACAATGCTATTTGTATATATCACTTCTTTTGGATGACGATTATTTTCATATTCTAAATCCTTACGAAAAGTTGTAATTTGGCAAAAATTATTATCAATTTTTACTGTTACAGTCCCGTATTTTATTCCTGTATCAAAACTTTTTTTAAATAATGCTTTTATGTTTTCAGTTGTTGCATTGGTAGTTATGTCCCAATCCTTTGGAACTATGCCCAATAAACTATCTCTTATACAACCTCCTACTGCATAAGCCTCAAAATTAGCTCTATTTAATGTTTTTATTATTTGTTCTACGAATAAAGGTAAAACGATATTATTCATTTCTAACCTCTAAAAGGTATTGAGGACGAAGCACCTACTTTTGAAACACAAATTGCCGATGCCTTTGAAGCCTCTAACAATATTTCTTTTATTTTCACACCCTGTGAATACAAAGTTAAAAAATATCCCGTAAATGTATCTCCTGCCGCCGTGGTGTCCACTACCTTAGCATCAATTGCTTGTTGTTCTATTGTTTTGTCTTTATCCTTATATAAAACTCCATCTTTACCAAGAGTTAAAATGATTTTAGTATTTGGATATTTTTTTATTAATTCGTTTACTATATCACAAGGTTTAGTATAGCCACTTAATTCCTTACCCTCTATTTCATTTATAAAAAGCATTGAAATATTTTCAAATTTTATGTCCCGCAAATTTTCTTTTATTGGCGAAGGATTAAATGCTATTTCCATTCCGATACTACTTGCTTTTTCTATAATATAAGGTAATGAGCTTATTTCATTTTGCAAAAGTAAAATATCATCTTTTGCAAAATTTGCTAATACTTTATCAATATCATTTTCGCTAATATCTAAATTTGCTCCCCCAAAAAGCACAATTGAATTTTGACCGTTTTTATCAACTTGAATAATTGCATTTCCACTTTTGCCATCATTAATTAAAATAAAATCAGTATTTATCTTATCTTTTTTAAGTGCATCAATTAAAACGCTCCCATCTTGCCCCACTTTTCCTGCATGATAGACAAGCCCTCCTGCTCGTGCTATTGCAATAGATTGATTTAAACCCTTTCCACCACAAAAGGTATTTAAACTATTTGAGGAAATAGTTTCTCCTTCTTTTACAATATGCTCTACTTTATAAACAAAATCAATATTTAAGGAGCCAAAATTTAATATTTTCATTATAATTCAATTCCCTTTCTTGCTTTTATTCCTTTATCGTATGGATGTTTTTTACTATTAAAATGTGTTAAATAGTCTGCAATTTCATTTAGTTCTATTGTTTCAGTATGACCGGTAATAACAATTTCAAGATTTTTCGGCTTTTCTTTTATTAACTTGACAATTTCATTTTTTTTCAAAATTCCTAATTCAATCGCATCTAAAAGTTCATCTAAAATCAATACATCAAAGTTTTGATTTATCGCATTATTTATTGCACTAATAAATAAACTATATGTGTTATTTTTTGTTTTAGTTTTTTCATTTTCTGTCATTAAGTGAAAAAAATTATTATTAGGCTCTGCCTCTAAAATAACAAGATTTTTTTTAATTTCCCTTAATATTTTCAGTTCTGAAGAATTATTATCCTTTAAAAATTGAACAAATAGAACCTTTAAATCTGCTCCCAATGCTCTAATACACAATCCAATTGCAGATGATGTTTTGCCCTTGCCATTGCCATAATAAATATGAATTAACCCATTTTGCATTTATTTTTCCTCCAATAAGTTTTAAAACTTGAATTTTACGCATAAAATATACTAATAATTAATGAAAGCTGGTGTATTTATGTTTGCAAATATCAAAATCAAGCCCTTACTTATTTCTATTGGTCTGGCACTTTTGGCAGGTATTGTCAGCTGTTTACTTGGCAATTCTTCAAGTGGTTATGAAGAATTAATTAGGCCTTCATTTGCTCCTGATGGAATAGTTTTCCCAATAGTTTGGATTATTCTATATATTCTAATGGGTATTTCTGCTTATTTTATTTATTGTCAGCAGAGTTGTAAATCTAAAAATGCTTTAATTTTTTATTTTGTTCAATTGATAGTAAATTCTTTATGGACTTTTTTCTTTTTTGGACTACAAATGTATTTATTTGGATTTTGGTGGATAATTCTTTTAATTGTTTTAGTTTCAATTACAATGTTTCTATTCTATAAAATTAAGCCATTTTCAGCTTATTTACTTATTCCGTATTTGATTTGGCTTATATTTGCCGCTGTTTTAAATTACAACATTTATTTGCTTAACTAAAATATTTCTCATCAATAACTTTTGTTTGCGTTTTTCCATTGGTAATATTCATTATATTATCTATTAATTGTTTTGTATCTTTCTTTTTTATTGCAAAGGTTATTTTAACATTATTTAAAAATTCACTATTTATAATTTTGGCTTCTTTTTTTAATAGTTCTATATTAACTTTATCATAAAAAGAATACTCGCATTCTAAAATTATTATATCACAAAGTCGCATTGTAATAATGCGGCTTTTTTTTATTGCTAATGAAGCGGTCCCACTATAAGCCCTCACTAAGCCTCCGGTTCCAAGCAAAGTGCCTCCAAAATATCTTGTTACTACAACACATATATCTGTTATCTGTTCTTTTTTTATTGTTTCAAGTATTGGCAATCCTGCTGTTCCCTGAGGCTCGCCTGCATCTGAATATCTTTGCTTATTATCTTGCCTTATATTATAAGCATAAACATTATGGCTTGCTTCTTTGTTCTTTTCTTTAATGCTATTTATAAAAGCTATTGCCTCATCTTCTGTCTTAACAGGTGAGCAATAACCTATGAATTTTGATTTTTTTTCTATTAATTCAGATTCTGAATATTCATTAATGGTTTTGTAATTCATTTTCATTTCCCCATTCGTCTCATTTTGAGATTCTTCGCAAGCTCAGAATGACAATTTTGTTCCTAACTCCTAATTCCTCGTTCCAAAACAGCAAGAGCAAAGCCCTTACTCTACTTTTTTAATTGTTAATATTATATATTAATTTATTTAATTTGTCTATTATTTTTCCTGTTAAAAGCTTAGAAAATTAGATTTAGCGACAGATAAGGTTAGAAAAAAATATGGCAAGGAGGTAATAACAAGAGCAACAATTATGAATTATAATAGAGGTAATGTCCCCTTTAACGAGGAAATTAGGGGGATGACAACAGGGTTTTGAAACATAAATTTACAAAAGCCACTCGTAATTTTGCCTGCAATCTAAAATATAATCTATAAATACTGTATCTTTTTTAATCTGATAAATAAGTAAATACCGCTTTGATACAAGTGCTTTACGATATTTTTTTATTGGTAATGCTGTATCATATAAATAACTGAATCTTTCAGGCATTGTTTGTAAACTTTTTGCACTTAAAATTATTTCCTTTCTCAATTCGTCAGCAACTTTAATACTAACCTGTGCTAAAAATCTAATATGAGACACAAGCATTTCGGAAGCTACATCAGAAATTATAACTTTATATTCGTTGGTTTTTTTGTCCATTATTAACCTCCGAAATTACATTCTTTAGCATAGTGTCAAGTTGGGGAATTGTATTGCCAACTTTTCCCGCAATTCTATCCTCCTCGGCTAAAATTAAATTCTCTCTAAGTTTTAGCATTGTTTCACGACGAGAAAAGGCTACAATATCCATTACAACCAAATCTCCCTCACCGTTTTTTGTTAAATAAATCGGTTCGCCTGTTATTTTACACAAATTAGAAATCTCATTGTAATTATTACGAATTGATGCTGATGGCTTAATATTCATTATTATTCATTCCCCTCATAGTAATATTATATGATTATTATACCTATATTCTACTATCTATATTCATAAATGTCAAGCAAAAACCGCCTCATAATTGAAGCGGTTTTATTTTACTTTAAAACTAAATATTAAACAATAACTCTGAATATGTTGGAAATGGCCAATATTCTTGTCCTACAATTGCTTCAAGTTTATCCGCATCTGCTCTTAACGCTTCCATAACTGGAATAACTAACTTGTGGAAACTTTCTGCTTGATTATGAGCAGAGGTTTCAGAATTTGCTTTATCAACTACCTTTTCTAATGCAGAAATATTTTTGTTCAAAGAAGATAAATTTGCAGAAATTTCTTTCAAAAGTTCAGTTTGAGCTGAAACATCAACTGTAAAGGTAGTAGCCTTTATAGAGTTAATTGTATCCGCTACCATTTTGCTAAAAGAAACAACGGCCGGTAAAATCTCTCTTTTTGCCATTTGCAACATTGTAAGAGCTTCAATATTAATTGTTTTTGAATATTTTTCATATTGGATTTCGTATCTTGCTTCAATTTCTAATTTTGAAAAAACTCCTTGATTTATAAATACTTTTATATTCTTATCCTCAATCATTGTTGGAATACATTCAATTGTTGACTTTAAATTTGACAACTCTCTTTTTTTAGCTTCTTCAACCCACTCATCAGAATAATTATTACCATTAAATATAATTCGTTTATGCTTTTTAACGGTTTCTTTTAATAAAAGAGCTAATTCAGCATTAAAATCCTTTGCTTTTTCTAATCTATTAGCAAAACCTTCTAAAACTTCAGCTACAATAGTATTAATTACATAATTTGCTTTTGCAATTGAAGCAGAAGAACCTACCATTCTAAATTCAAATTTATTGCCTGTAAATGCAAATGGGGAAGTTCTGTTTCTATCTGTTGTATCCTTTGAAAAATTGGGTAGACTTGTTACATTAATTTCTATTTTTTTTCTAACATTATTGTTTTGTGCTTTTCCGTTTTCAAGTTGTAATAAAATATCTGTCAATTGGTCACCTAAGAATATTGAAACAATTGCAGGTGGTGCTTCATTTGCACCTAATCTATGGTCGTTACCCGGACTTGCAATAGACCATCTAAGTAAATCTGCATAATCGTCAACAGCTTTAATAGTAGCAACTAAGAATAATAAAAACTGTGCATTATCGTGAGGGGTTTTGCCTGGATTTAAAAGATTTTTACCATCATTTGTGTTCATTCCCCAGTTATTATGCTTGCCGGAGCCATTAACACCATCAAATGGCTTTTCGTGAAGAAGACAAACCATTCCCCTTCTAAGAGCAATTTTCTTCATAATTTCCATAACTAATTGGTTATGGTCAGTTGCTAAATTTGAAGAATTAAAAACTGTGGCTAATTCATGTTGTGCAGGAGCAACCTCATTATGCCTTGTTTTTGCCGCAACACCTAATTTCCAAAGTTCCACATCCAATTCCTTCATATATTCTGAAACTCTGTCTTTTATATTACCAAAATAATGATCTTCTAATTCTTGTCCTTTTGGAGGCTTTGCTCCAAATAATGTTCTGCCGGTAAATATTAAATCCTTTCTCTTTTCATGCAATGTCTTATCAATTAAAAAATACTCCTGTTCTACTCCAACATTTGAAATTACCCTTGTTGCAGTATCATTTCCAAATAATCTTAATATTCTAAGTGCTTGCTTATTTAACGCTTCCATTGAGCAAAGCAAAGGAGTTTTCTTATCTAAAGTTTCGCCGGTATATGAACAAAATGCTGTTGGAATGCAAAGTGAACCATCCTTAACAAAAGCAGGAGATGTGCAATCCCAAACTGTATAACCTCTTGCTTCAAAGGTCGCTCTTAAACCACCGGAAGGAAATGAAGATGCATCAGGCTCTCCTTTAACTAAATCCTTACCCGAAAATTCCATTATTACCTTTCCGTCTGCTGTAGGCGAAATAAAGGAATCGTGCTTTTCTGCCGTTATTCCTGTTAATGGCTGAAACCAATGTGTATAATGAGTTGCTCCTTTTTCCAATGCCCAATCCTTCATTTCATTTGCAACAACTTCAGCTATACTTCCATCTAAAGGCAATCCATTGTCAATAGTATTCCTAAGCAACTTATAAGTAGCCATAGGTAATCTTTCGTTCATAACTGAATCATTAAAAACGCTACTTCCAAATATTGATGATATATTATCTATAGTGCTTTCCATTTTTGTTCCTCCATAAAAATATTTAAATTTAATCTATTTTATGTATTAATGCAAACAAATTATTTATAAATCCAATTTTTCTAAATTAATATATTAATAGTAGTATTATAATACACATTCCAATATAATTGCAAGTTTTTTTATATAAATTTCAAAAATTTGTTTTAATGATAAAAATTAAAATTCAATTGTGAGATTTATCACATTTTTGCAATTTTATTTTATAATATTTCATATTAATTAATAAAAATGAAGTTTTTTATAAATTTATCTTGTTTTTTGCAAGATTAGTTGTTACAATATTCATATAATGAATAGAGAGGAAGATTTTCATGGCAGTATTAAACACTGGAGATACAAGTTGGATTTTAGTTTCAACTGCATTAGTTTTTTTTATGACACCGGGGCTTGCACTCTTTTATGGAGGTATGGTTAGGCGAAAAAATGTTTTAAATACTATTATGTCTTCATTCTTCATTGCAGGTGTTGGTGCAATTCTTTGGGTGTTGGTCGGATATTCTTTATCATTTGGCAAGGATGTTGGAGGAATTATAGGAAATTTACAATGGATAGGATTCAACGGAGTTGGTATTGAAGCTAATTCTGACTATGCAACCTCTATTCCCCAAATATTATTTGCAACTTTTCAAATGATGTTCGCCATTATAACTCCTGCTGTTGTAACTGGTGCAATAGTTGAAAGAATGAAATTTTCTTCATTGTTAATTTTTACTATTGTTTGGTCATTATTAATTTACTATCCTTTAACTCATATGGTATGGGGAAATGGAGGCTTTTTAAAAACCTTAGGAATTGCAGATTTTGCTGGTGGAACAGTTGTTGAAATAAATTCCGGAATAACTGCTCTTGTGGCATCATTAATTTTAGGAAAAAGAAGAGGTTATGGAATGACTTCTTATCACCCTCATAATATTCCATTGGTATTTGCCGGAGCTGGAATATTGTGGTTTGGTTGGTTTGGTTTTAATGCAGGAAGCGCATTAGCGGCAAATGGTTTAGCTTCTCATGCCTTTGCAACTACTAATATTTCTGCCGCCGCCGCAGTTGTTTCTTGGATGTTTATAGAAAAAATCAGAAACGGAAAGCCTACAATGCTGGGTGCAATGACAGGTGCAATAGTTGGACTTGTTGCAATTACTCCAGCTTGTGGATTCGTTCCTATGTGGGCGGCAATTATTATAGGCTTAGTTGCTTCACCACTTGCTTATTTTACAGTAACATATATAAAACATAAATTCGGTTTTGATGACGCATTAGATGTATTTGGTTGTCATGGTGTCGGAGGAATATGGGGAGTTATTGCAACTGGTTTATTTGCAAAAACTTCAATTAATAGCTCTTTAATTAGCAATGGGCTAATATTTGGTAATATAAAACAATTTCTTATTCAATTAATATCAGCATTAATTACTATCTTGTTTACTGGCATAGGAACTGCTATAATATTAATAGTGATGCGTTTATTTTCTCCAATTAGAGTTTCTTTAAGAGAAGAAACTGAAGGACTTGATATTGTGGAACATGGAGAATCTGCGTATCCTTCATTTACTGGGATGGATTAAGGAGGAAAAAACAATGAAAAAGATTGAAGCGATTATTAGGCCTAATAAAATTGAGGATGTTAAGGAGGCATTGCATTTAATTGACATAAAAGGAATTACAATTTCTCAAGTAATGGGGTGCGGAAAACAAAAAGGTTGGAAGGAATATTATAGAGGAACAGAATTAACATTAAATGTTATGCAAAAAATCAAACTTGAAATGGTTGTAAGCGATGATAAGGTTGATACTGTTATAAATACAATTATTCAAGCATCGAGAACCGGTGAGGTTGGCGATGGTAAAATATTTATCAGCAATGTAGAAAACGCAATAAGAATTAGAACAAATGAAAGTGGCGATACAACTTTATAATTAAAAGGTCTTGTGATAATTACCGCAAGACCTTTTAATATAATGAATTTAAATAATACTCACATAAAAAATTAATGCAACAATTTAAACATTTAGGTTTTTTCGCATTACAAATTGCTCTTCCATGATAAACTAAAAGGTGACAAAAATCTAATGAAATTTCATCTGGGACTATTTTTTTTAATGTTCTTTCTACAAATAATGGATTTACACTTTTACACAAACCTAAACGATTTGATAATCTAATACAATGTGTATCAGTTACAATTGCAGGCTTTTTAAAAACTTCTCCTAAAATTAAATTTGCACTTTTTCTTCCTATACCTTGTAGTGTTAAAAGTTGCTCCATTGAGTTTGGTATTTTACCTTTATATTTTTCAATTAAAGTTTTGCACATCTCATTAATGCTTTTTGCTTTTATATGATAAAATCCGCAAGGTTTAATAATATTTTCTAACTCTTCAATATCACAAAAAGCATAATCTTCAATTTCTCTATACTTTGAAAATAATGATTTTGTAATAATATTTACTCTCTCATCAGTGCATTGGGCTGACAATCTTGTGGCTATTAAAAGTTCTAATTCGTTAACAAATTGCAAGGTGCAACTCGCATTTGGGTATTCTTTTTTTAAACAATTATATATTGCTATTGCTTTTTCTTTATTTTTCATTTTGTTTCTTTATGCTTTCCCAATATTTTTTATTTGCTTGTTCAAATTTGTTGTTGCCATATTCATAATACTTTGTATTTTTAATATTATCAGGTAAATATTGCTGTTGAATATAATTGTTTTCAAAACTGTGGGGATATAAATAGTTTTTTCCTCTGCCCAATTTCTTTGCTCCATCATAATGAGCATCTTTTAGATAAGATGGAATATCGCCACTGTTACCTTTTCTAATATCTTCAATAGCATTATCAATAGCACATATTACCGAATTTGATTTAGGAGAAGTTGCCAACATAACAACTGCTTGTGCAAGAGGAATTCTTGCTTCCGGAAAGCCTAATTGCATGGCACTATCAACACAAGACTTAACTATTGTAATGGCTTGAGGATAGGCAAGCCCTATATCCTCTGCTGAAATAACCAATAATCTTCGGCAAATTGATGGCAAATCCCCTGCTTCCACTAATCTTGCCAAATAGTGAATAGCGGCATTTTCATCTGAGCCTCTGATAGATTTTTGAAATGCTGATAATATATCATAATGAACATCGCCATCTCTATCATATCTCATTGATGACCGCTGAGCAACTTCTTTAGCCATTTGTTCAGTTATTACAATATCTTTATTTGTAACTAAGGTTAATATTTCAATTGCATTTATAGCTTTTCGCACATCTCCGCCACAAGAATGAGAAATCAATTCTAATGCGTCATCATTTATAGTTATTTTTATATTCAGCTCATTTTGTCTAAACTGAACTGCTCTATTTATTGCTTTTTTAATATCAGTAGCAGAAATCGGCTTAAATTCAAAAATGGTTGAACGGCTTAAAATTGCATTGTAAACATAAAAATAAGGGTTTTCGGTAGTTGATGCAATTAAAGTTATTTTACCGTTTTCTATATATTCAAGTAAGGTTTGCTGTTGTTTTTTATTAAAATATTGAATTTCATCAAGGTATAAAAGAACACCATCTATAGCCATAAGGGTATCTAATTCCTCAACAATTGCTTTTATATCATTAATTGATGCTGTTGTTGCATTAATTTTATGTAGCCTTCTTTTTGTGGCATCAGCAATTATATTGGCAACGGTTGTTTTGCCAATTCCGGAAGGACCATAAAAAATCATATTAGGGACAATTCCAGAAGTAATAATATTACTTAATGCTCTGCCCTTACCTATAAGATGAGATTGCCCTGCAATCTCATCTAAAGTTGTTGGTCTTAACCTATCTGCTAAGGGAGTATACATAATTTCACCTTTTTAATACAAAGGATATTTTTCGCAAAGTTTTGTTACTTGTGCTCTTATATAATCGCCTTTATTTTCAAAATCGGACGCAGTCAAATATAACAATTCTGCTATTTTTGTCATTTCATCTTGCTTAAAACCTCTTGATGTTGCGGCTGGAGTTCCAATTCTAACTCCACTTGTTACAAATGGACTTTGCGGGTCATTTGGAATTGCATTTTTATTTACTGTAATATAAACTTCATCTAATCTATGTTCAAATTCTTTGCCTGTTAAATTAAATTTTCTCAAATCAACTAACATAAGATGATTATCAGTTCCATGAGAAACTAAATCAAAGCCTAAACTTATCAAACCTTCTGAAAGCACTTTTGCATTTTTAACAATTTGTTGTTGATATGTTTTAAACTCCGGTTTTAATGCTTCTCCAAAGCAAACAGCCTTAGCGGCTATTATATGCATTAATGGACCACCTTGAATACCCGGAAACACGGCTTTATTTATAGCTTTTGCTAATTCTTCTTTACATAAAATCATTCCACCTCTTGGACCTCTAAGAGTTTTATGAGTAGTTGAGGTAACAATATCAGCATAGGGAACAGGATTTGAATGAAGCCCCGTCGCCACTAAGCCTGCAATATGAGCCATATCCACCATTAAATATGCTCCAACTTCTTTTGCAATTTGAGAGAATTTTTCAAAATCAATTTCTCTTGGATAAGCAGAAGCACCTGCTAAAATCATTTTTGGTTTTGTTTCTTTTGCTGTTTTATATAATTTATCATAATCAATTCTATGATTAACTTCATCTACACCATAAGGCACTATATTATAATATGCACCTGAAATATTTACAGGTGAACCGTGTGATAAATGTCCCCCATGTGCCAAACTCATACCCATAACAGTATCACCCTGCTTCAATACTGCAAAAAAAGCTGCCATATTTGCTTGTGCTCCGCTATGAGGTTGAACATTTGCATGCTCGGCACCAAAAAGTTCCTTTGCTCTATTTATTGCTATGTTTTCTGCAATATCAACACATTCACAGCCTCCATAATATCTTTTTCCCGGATAACCTTCTGCATATTTATTTGTTAATACGGTTCCCATTGCCGCCATTACTGCTTCTGACACAAAATTTTCACTTGCAATTAGTTCAATATTTCTTTTTTGCCTTAAATACTCCTTTTCAATAGCATCGGCAACCTCGCTATCACTTTGCCTTATAAAATCAATCGTTTGCTCCATCATAAGATTTTTTCGTCCCTTCATTTTTAAATATTAAGTAAATTATATTCTAAAACAATATTCTCTCAATAAATTCATTTTCAAAAATCGGGTTGCCTGAAAGTTCAACTATTTTTACTTGCTTTGAAATCTTATTCGCTCTTTCTCTATCATTAGATGATAACAAAGCCATAATTGCACCAGTTCCTGCCGCATTTCCTATTGATTTTGCATTTATAGTAAAATGCTTTGGTAATAAGCCTATTTCTCCTGCACTATCCATATTTATTGCTGAGCCAAATCCACCTGCAACATAGATATTTTTTACATCAAAATCTTCAATTTGAGCACTTTTTAGCAGCATTGTTGTTCCAGCTGAAATAGCCGCCTTTGCTAACTGAACTTCTCGTATATCCTTTTGAGTAATATATATACTTTTTTTATCATTTAAACTAAAACTAATTTCGCCATCACATTCAAAAACATATTCTTTATATATACCTTTGTAATCTTGTTCTATTCTTCCTGTTTCATCAATTATATTATTTATTTTCATTATTGAAACTGCATCAAGCAGTCCAGAACCGCAAATACCAATTGGGTTACCTTTGCCAATAATAGATAATTTAATTTTGCCGTTTTCTTGACTAACTTTTTTTATTGCACCATCAATACTTCCCGTTCCAAATTTAATTTGTGCTCCTTCAAAGGCTGGACCTGCCGCAGTAGAGCATGCATAAATACTGCCGTTGTGCTTAATTGCCATTTCTCCGTTAGTTCCTATATCAACCATATATGAATTATCTTCTTGCTTATCATAATCACAAGCAAGCATTACCGAAACCGCATCTCCACCTAAAAAACCCGAAATAATCGGCATAAAATAAATATTTGCCGATTTATTAATATTAAATCCGATTTTTTCATTGCTAATATACTCACCGAAATATGATTGTGGTTCAAAAGGCAAATGTCCTAATGAAACAACTGAAATATTTGCCGCCAAAAGTAGCATAGTTGTATTGCCCGTTAGAACGCAATCGCAAATTGTGCTACTATTACAACCACTTTCTCTACAAAATTCATCTATCATTTCATTCAACTGTTCTATTATTACTTTATGTAAAATTTCGTTACCATCCTCATTATTTGTGCAATAATTAATTCGTGACATTACATCAGCACCATAGGCTTTTTGCATATTAATTCGTGAAGCTGTATATAAATGCATTCCTGTTTCAAGATTATAGAAGAATGCCGCAACAGTGGTTGTTCCAATATCAACAGCCATTCCCACAATT
This sequence comes from uncultured Oscillospiraceae bacterium, assembly GCA_964520885.1. GTDB lineage: Bacteria > Bacillota > Clostridia > Oscillospirales > SIG519 > CAZFQD01. Next base: position 29,107 of record CAZFQD010000007.1, read on the forward strand.
AAAGAAACTTGATTTTTATATTTTTTAATATCAATTGATGGGTTTATCTCAATTTTAAGTCCTTTTGTGTTTGTTTCTACCTCAAATTCATTATCATCTATGTATACTGTTAAATCGCCTTCGATTTTAGCATAGCAAGCCAATCTAAATCCTTTATTAATTTCTTCATCTGATAAAAACTCTTTTTCACCATCGGTTATTAACGAGAGTTTTCCTTTAACTTTTACCTTGCATTTTCCACATTCGCCTCTACCACCACAAGGTGCATCAAGAAAAATACTATTTGAAATTAATACTTCAAATATTGTTTTCCCTTTTAAAACATTAATTGTTTTTTTATACAAACCATTAATTATAGTGCAAATATATTTATCCATTTGTTTTCCTACCTTCAAAATTATTTTAAATACGCTTGTTCTCTATAAATGCCTTTATCATTCCATGCTAAATAAATTCCGCATTTTAATTGCTTACAAATAGTAATTTGTGCTTTAATATCATCAAAAGTATAAACCTTTGATGAACTATCATAATCTCCGATAAATGGACGAAGAATTGCTTTGCAATTCTCTAATTTCATTCTATTTAAAGTTTCACTAATTGCTATGTTTAAAACTTCAGTAGCATTATCATCTGCCTTTATTATCACCTTATCATTAATGGTAACACTATTTGTATACGAAGTTTTTAGAGTGGATATTTGAAATCTCGGAGATAAATAATCTACCTTAATATTTGCCAAATCAAATGTTTGACCACCCTCAACATTAACTGTTTCACTATATGCACCTTGTCCCGGCAAACATAACGACACCTTAAGCCCCTTACTATGGGCTCTATCAGAAAAAGCATTTACAAAATCATTAAGCATTTTTGGTTTTGATATGTTTTTTGAAATTTCTCCATAATCAAGTAAATCTAAGCGACCAAAGTCAGGAAATTTAACCTCGTCAAGCATTATTTCACTAAAACCTAATGTTGATACTTCATCACAAATTGCATATAAATAATCTTGCACTTCATTGTTGTAAGGATTAATCCAAAAAAATGTATTCCACCATTTTCCTCCACCTCTTAATGGAACTGAATATTTTGAATTAAATTTCGGCAAAAAATTGTCTTTAAAGGCTACAACTCTTGCTATTGAATAAATTCCAGCTGTTTTTAGTTTCTTATTTATTTCCTTAAAGTCTATACTATTTTCACTAATTGCATTAGAAGTAACTGCAAGAGGAATTTCCGATATATAATTTAATTTCCCATCTTCACCTTTTGCATCAACAACTATAGTGTTTATCTCTGTTTTTTTAGATAAAGCTATAACACTATTTTGCCCCTCTAATGTAGATAAAATTGATACGGGAATATAAATTCCCTTTATATCATTAATATCAACCTGTGAGTTGTTTAAATTTTCATTTGGTGCAGAAGATTGGCTTAAAATGTTAGAATTATTTGCTTTTTCACTTTTGGATAAATTATCAATTAGCCCAATTATGCCTACGGCAGAAAAATAGCCAACAACAATAATTAGAATTGCCACTACCAAAAAAAGCAATCCACCAAAGTTTCTATTTTTCTTTTTCACAGGTCTATATGAAGACTGTTTAAACATATTTAAAGCCACCTTTAAAATAAATTTATTTTATTAAGTATGATGTTCATATTACAATAATTTATTCGCTAAACAGGAAATTTAATACCAGAAAACCCCATAAAAGCCATAGCCAACAAAGCAATTGCAATAAATAATATAGGTGCACCCTCAAATGCTTTTGGAACTGAGCAAAACTGTAGTTTTTCTTTTATTGACAAAATAAGAATTAAAGCTAATGTAAATCCAACTGCCGAAAAAAACGAATACGCAATAGTTTCAAAAAAACTTAGTCCCCTATCTATTATAATAATTGCAATGCCTAATACTGCACAATTTGTTATTACATACGGAAAATAATTTTTTAAAGCATTATGAATTTTCGTCAACAATTTCATAAGTAAAATATCAAGTAATTTCATTGTAATTACAATTATTAACACAAAAATTATTATTCTCAAATATGTTAAGTTAAAGCGCATAATTAAAAATTTATTGACCAAAAACATAAAAGATGATGACAAAACCATAACTAATGCAACATAAGCTCCCATATTAAACAAAGTTTTTATCCTTTTATGCTCGTCAAAAATTGGGAACACACCTAATAACTTAACAAAAACAACATTTTCAATAAAAATTGCAGATAATGCAACAATAAATAACTTTGCAAGCATTATTTTGCCTCCTTTTTGTTAACAATCCATTGTATTAATGCCAAAATCATTCCAAATGTAAAAAATGCACCGGCTGGCGAAAGCATTAATAACACAGGTTTATAATTGCTTCCAAAAATATTATAACCAAAAATTGTTCCTGTTCCTAAAATCATTCGCACAAAAGCAACTACTATTAATGCAATTGAAAAACCCACTCCCATTGAAATACCATCAACCATAGATAAAAAAGCATTTTTCTTAATAGCAAAATTATCTAATCTTGAAATAATGATACAATTAACTGCAATTAATGGAACAAAAACTCCTAACGACCTTGAAACAGTTGGTAAATAAACCTTTAATAACATATCAACAATTGAAACAAAGACTGAAATTACTATTAAATAAATTATCAATTTTGTTTGTGCGGAAATGAGTTTTTTAAACAATGAAATAATAAAATTTGAAAATGTAATTACTAATGTAAAGGCAATGCCCATTACAAAGGCGTTTTTAACTGAGATGGTAATTGCAAGAACTGGGCATAACCCAATTAATTGAAAAAAAACTGGATTGTTTTTTACTGTGCCTTCTCTAAATATGTTTAATAACTTATTATTAGAACTCAATTTAATCCCTCGCTTTCCTTTGCAAGCAAAATAGCTTTTAGTGCTATATTCAACGCATCCTTCACTGTATTAGAAGTTATTGTAGCTCCAGAAATAGCATTTAGTCCTATTACCTCATTTGAAAACTCCATTGGATAATTCAATCCTTTGAATTTATCTAAATATTCATCGTTAAATACTTTTGATCCGAAAGTTGGACTTTCATTATAAAACAATATCTCAGTATCATTAATAACTCCACTATGACTAATTCCAGTAACTAAATTAATCTCGCCATTAATACCATCTACTGTAATATCAACACAATATCCTTCGATTATACCCTCATCAATAGCCTTATATACTTTTAATTTATTTTGCTTCAATGAAGAAAATATACTATCGTTTAATAGAACAAATTCATAATTGCCCGACATAACCTTCATTAATGTTTCTAAATTGACAATATAATTACTATTTTCAAATCTCTTTGTTGTAAAATTATGAACAATAGAAATTATACCAAATGATAAAACAAGAGCAACAAAAATAATAAAAACTGAAAATAAATTGTTTTTCTTTGAAATGTTAGACATTAATAGCCCCTCCCCCTGTTCCATATCTGCGTGGGCGAGTATATTTATCAATAAGCCAAACAAATGCATTCATTATAAGAACAGCAAAGCAAACTCCCTCAGGATAACCTCCGAAGTATCTTAAAAATACTGTTATTGCACCACATCCAATACCAAAGATTAGTTTACCCCTTCTTGTTATTGGACTTGTGGAATAATCAGTTGCTATAAAAATAGCGCAAAGTAATAATCCACCTGAAAAAATATTATATAGCATATGATTTACAGCATCATAATTCCAATGAAATACATAAGTTAATACCGCAACAGTTCCAATAAATGCTACCGGAATATGCCATGTTATTACTTTTCTATACAATAGATAAATCCCGCCTAAAATCAAAAGAATCGAACAGGTTTCTCCAATGCTTCCTCCTCGTTCGCCAAAAATCATCTGAAAAATATTTTGGTCTGGTAAAACACCACTTTTTAACTTTAAAATATTAAGTGGGGTTGGTTCAGTAATAATATCCGCTTTATCAACTATAAATAGCCCAATTTTATTAAAAGGTACCGACCAAGTTGTCATTATTATTGGCCAAGAAAATAAAAATGCTCTTGCACATAGAACTGGATTCATAAAATATTTTCCTATACCTCCAAAAAGTTCTTTAACAATTACAATAGCAAAAAAAGCTCCCACAACAGGTATCCAATATGGAACAGTAGGTGGAAGTGTAAATGCAATAAGCATTCCAATCACAACTGCTGATAAATCATTAATTGAAAAACTTTTTTTCATCAATAATCTATATAAATACTCAAATATCACACAACATACAATTGAAATAAAAGTAATAATTAAAGTGCGTAATCCAAAATAGAATACACCCATTATCATTGCAGGAGTTAAGGCTATAAGATAATCAATCATTATAATAGAGATATTATCATCGTTTTTTATATGTGGCGAAGTGGTTACTAATAGTCCACTACTCATACTTAAACCTCCTCACTATCTAATATTGCCTTCTTTACATCTCGCATAGTTTGCACAAGATTAATCCTTGAAGGGCAAATATATGCACAATTACCACACTCAATACAGTCGTTCACATTTAAATTAACACACTCTTTTAACATACCTTTGTTTGCATACATTTCAATAAAATTTGGCATTAAATTCATAGGGCAAGTTCTAATGCACTTGCCACACCTAATGCAAGACTTGTTTTTATATTTATGGTCATCTTTTAAGCCAAATGCCAATACTGCCATACTGCTTTTCTCTATAGGCACTTCTAAATTATTTATGGTTATTCCCAACATAGGACCACCAACAATAACCTTTTTAGGCTCCTTAGTAAAACCTCCGCAGAATTCAAACAATTCAGAAATAGGAGTACCGATTTTAACAATTAAATTATGACTATGTATAACTCTTGTTCCAGAAACCGTAACTATTCTTTTAACTAAAGGCATTTTAGTTGTAACCGCTCTATAAAGTGTAGCACAAGTATCCACATTAAAAACAATACAACCAATATCAATTGGCAGTTTGTTTGGAGGAACTTCTTTTCCTAAAACTGCCTTAATTAATTGTTTTTCTCCACCTTGTGGATATTTAGTTTTTAATTCAACAACAATTACATCACTTTTTCTTGAGACTGAATTCATAGTGGCTATTGCATCTTCTTTATTATCCTCTATTCCAATAAAACATTTCTTAATACCTAAACATTGCATTATTAGGTGTATTCCACCCAAAATTGGACGCGGATATTCAATCATCGCTCTATGGTCCGCTGTTATATATGGTTCGCATTCTGTTCCGTTTATAATTAAGGTATCTACCTTCTTTTCTAAAGCTTTTGATAGTTTATAATGAGTTGGAAAAGCCTTTCCACCCATACCAACTATTCCTGCATCTCTTGCTATTCTAATAATTTCCTCTGGCAACAACTCTTCAATAGGTTTATCTTCAACAAAAAGTGCATTTTGAAGTTTTTCATCCAAAAAATCATTTTCAATTACAATACTCGGAACTATTTTACCGCTAATAACAGCTCGTGGTTCGATAGCAATAACTCGCCCTGAAACCGAGCTATGTATTGGTGCACTTATTTCTTGTTCACTATCAGCAATTTTTTGTCCCTTAAGAACTCTATCCCCAGTTTTAACTATAGGGTAACAAGAGCCACCTTGATATTGTGATAAAGGAAAAAACAATATATCTGAAGGCTTCATTGCCTCAATCGGACTTGCAAATGTATGTTCTTTTTTATAGTGAGGGCGAACACCACCCTTGAAAGTATTTGACATTTCTCTCACCTCTAAAACGAATACTTTTTCGTATTATACACTATTTTTACCATTTAATCA